>JAWLGL010000048.1:0-11938 GCA_041685035.1 Clostridia bacterium | reverse complement strand
CTTACTTCTTCAATCCTCCGGGAGTAATTCCTTGCAAGAACCTCAAGCATGCTGGGTATTGTGGTAGTCCTCATCATTGACTGTTCCTCACTCAGCGGGTTCATCACCATTACTGCATTTCGGAGACTATCCGACTCAGCAGTATTAATCATATCGAGAGTTTTCGGATTTACGAACGAATAGGTATAAGCCTCGGAAAGCCCTTGGGCATTCATTGCGTATTTACACATATCTTCAACCTTCTGCTTCAGAGTTTTTCCTCCTTGTGTGGTTTCTCCGGAAAACAGGCTTGATTCAATATTATTATATCCGTAGAATCTTGCAACCTCTTCAGCAAGGTCAGCCTCTCCTTCGATATCCATCCTGAATGAAGGTATTGTAACAGTCATGCCTTTTTCATCAACCAGTAATCCAAGCTCCCTCATAATCTTCACCATGGATTCCTTGTCTATCTTGGTTCCAAGCAGTGTATTAATCCTATCCGGCCTGAACTTGAGCACCCTTGGCTCCCATTCTGCCGGATAACAATCGACATAATCCTTTTCAGCCTTTCCGGCCCCCATGGCCTCAAGCAGTTCCACCGCTCTATCCATAGCTCTTGAAACATTTTCAATATCAAGACCCTTTTCAAACCTTGACGAAGATTCTGTCCTGAAGCCCATAGCCTTTGCAGTCAACCTCACCGAACCGCCATTAAAATTTGCTGCTTCCAGTAATATGGTTTTGGTATCCCCCGAAACTTCAGAGTTGGCGCCTCCCATGACACCTGCTACGGCCACCGGTTTAGCCGCATCGGCAATTACAAGCATTTCAGGATTAAGCTTTCTTTCCTGCTCATCAAGCGTAGTTATCTTCTCTCCTTCTTTTGCAGTTCTAACAATAATCTTCTTTCCTTCAATCTTATCGAAATCAAAAGCATGCATAGGCTGACCCAGTTCAAGCATAACGTAATTTGTAACATCAACGAGGTTGCTGATTGGCCTTATCCCAGCCGCTCTAAGCCTCTTTCTCATCCACTCCGGAGATGGTTCAATCCTGATATTCTTTACAACCCTCCCGATATACCTTGGACAAAGTTCAGGGTTCTTTATCTCAATTGATACCCTTGCCCCCTGCGCCTTGCCGGAAAGAGATGAACTGCATATATCAGCCTGCATAATACTCTCTGCTTTGAGTTTCCTTCCCAGTGTAACTGCTGTCTCACGAGCAATGCCTATAATTGAAAGGCAGTCGGGACGATTAGGAGTAATTTCAAATTCTATAACAATATCATCAAGCCCTAGAACCTTTTTAATATCAGTTCCGGGTTCTACATCGGGGTTGAGAATAAATATCCCATGTTCAGGCGCTTCCGGATAATCATACCTTGTAAGTCCGAGCTCCTGAACTGAACACATCATTCCAACCGATTCCACTCCCCTGAGTACACCTCTGCCGATTATCTTCCCCCCCGGCAGTGCTGCTCCCTCTTTGGCAACAGGGACGATATCTCCTTCTTTTATGTTATCCGCTCCTGTCACAATCTGCAGTATCCCGCTGCCGATATCAACCTTTGCAACCTGCAGTTTATCTGCATCAGGATGCTTTTCAAGGGAAATTATCTTTCCGGCAGCTACGTTAGAAATGCCGCTCCCAAGTTCCTCAATTCCCTCAACCTTTGATCCTGACATGGTAAGGGCTTCTGCCAATTCCTTGGGAGTTATATCAATATCTACGTATTCCTTCAACCAACTCAATGGGACTTTCATATATTAACTCCACCTTTCTTTCAAAATTATCAATCCTTCCACATGGTTAGAACTGTTTGAGAAAGCGGATATCATTCTCCCATAACAGCCTCATATCATCTATATCAAACCTGGCCATGGCCATCCTTTCTACTCCCATTCCGAATGCAAATCCGCTGTAAACCTCAGGGTCAATACCACAGTTTGACAGCACTTTGGGATGAACCATACCTGCACCGACTATCTCAATCCAGCCTTCACCCTTGCAGACCCTGCAGCCCTTACCTGAGCATACAAAACATGAGACGTCAACCTCTGCGCTGGGTTCGGTAAACGGAAAGTGATGAGGCCTCAACCTTATCTTTGTATCCTTCCCGAATATAGCTTTGCAAAAAATTTCAAGAGAGCCTTTCAGGTCTCCCATGGTCACTCCTTTGTCGACAACAAGTCCCTCAATCTGGTGGAACACGGGGGAATGTGTAGCATCAACCGCATCCGACCTATATACCCTTCCAGGACAAATGACCTTTATTGGAGGCTTCCTATTCTCCATAACACGAATCTGTACAGGTGATGTCTGGGTTCTTAGTATAACCTTATCGTTTATATAAAACGTATCCTGCAGGTCACGTGACGGGTGTATCTCAGGGATATTCAAGGCATCAAAATTGTAGTAGGAATATTCTACCTCGGGTCCTTCAGCAATTTCATAACCCATCCCTAAAAAGATATCCTTGATTTCATCAATAACCTGTGTAAGGGGATGCCTGTGCCCAATCTTATGAACCTTACCAGGCATGGTTATATCAATATACTCCGATTTCAGTTTCTCCTGGGTTTCCTTCTTGGACAGCTCCTCTCCAGCCTTCTCCAGCCTTTCCTCAATAGCTTCTCTCACCGTATTAGCCAACTGGCCTATGGCAGGCCTTTCTTCCGCACTAAGACTGCCCATACCTCTTAATACTGCAGTGAGTTCACCCTTCTTGCCAAGGTACTTAACCCTCAGGCCTTCTAGCTGCTGCGTAGATGCAGCTTCCGATATCTCTTTTTGGGCATTTGTTTTAATACTTTCTAACTGCTGCCTCATTAAATCACCTTCCTTAAATCTGAATTACTTGGTTGGATGCACTAAAAAACCCTCATCCCTTGCAAAAGGGACGAGGGTCAAAACTCTCGCGGTACCACCCAAATTCCCGGCTGAACCTTTCTGCCGGACACTTGAACAATTTAACGAATTTCTCCGCCGCTGCCTACTTAAGCTTTCAACAGCAGAACTCCCGGGTGAACTTCGACAGGCTTCCCTGCAGGAATGCTTCCAGCCGCTGACATTCCCTCTCTATGCATATCTCTCTGCCTACTCTCCCGTTCATAGTCTTTACCATATCAATTTTTTACATATTAACATATATATTAGACTTTTACAAGAACTATTATCCAGAAAAATGGAGACGAACACTAGAGCCTGGAGACTGGAATCTAAGTAATCCTTTAAAGGGACTACCTTGCTTCTAGCTGCAGGGGAAATGAATTAACTAGCGAATAAGTTTGCGGAGAAATCCTAGACAAACTATGCGAAGGTATGTTCAAATTTCTGGAAGAATTGACAGGACGTCAATTCTAGGAATTACTGAGCCTGGATGGCGAATTAATTCCGGTCTGAAATTTAGTATAACAAGCATCTAGTTTATCTTGATTTTGCAGCCCTTATGAGCGGTTAATTTATTTTCCCTGTAAGCAGCTTCACGATGCTATAATACAGACTGATTCTCAGAAGTAAGCTGTTCGGATGCACCCAGGATTTCCTCAAGAATACCTATTACCTTCTGCGACAGCTGCACAGCTTCCTGAAGATGCAATTCAGCCTCCTTATTCTTTCCGGCTTTAATACAGGCTATTACATCCTCTCCCTTCTGGTGGAGTTCATGATGATGAATCTCTATCTCCTTCCAGAGAGGCAAAATAGCTGAATGTGTGGGGTTTATTGAATGGTATACGTGTCCAAAACCGCATTTTCTATCATTTGTCTGTATAGGTTTTAGTTCCATACTTCTTACCATATCCGCAAGACTGTCTACCCACCCTCTATGTGCCGATATTGCCAGTTCAATATACTTCTCGAACCTGCGGTTTTCAATCTTAAAGAGTCGGTTAATTGCCAATCTTCCGCACTTCCTGGCAACTTCGCTTACTACTTTATCTATCTCTTCCATGCTTGCCGCAACACTATAAACCGATTGTCCCACTCCCGTAAGTTCACCACACAGCTTGCTGGCCTTTTCTGCATCCGAGTTTAGTGAATGCATTGCAGCAGTTACTTCTTCCATTGATGCGCTGAGTTCCTCATTGTGTGATGCAATTTCGGTCATGTTGGTTGTCATATGGTCAATAGAATTCAGGTTTTGCTCAGCCAGTCCAACAACCTCTATGATTGATTCATCAACTTTTCCAACTGATTCAACGGTCTTATCGACACTCTCAATGGTTTTAATCGAAGCATCCCTTATGTTCCCTACCAGGTTCTTCATTGAACCCAGCATATCCTTTGTTTCATCCGATAGTTTCCTTATCTCATCTGCAACAACTGCAAAGCCTTTCCCGGCCTCGCCTGCTCTTGCCGCCTCTATCGAAGCGTTCAAAGCCAAAAGATTGGTCTGTTCGGCAATCAGGTTAATTCCGTTAAGTGCCTCTTCAACATTGCTAAGTGTATTTACCAGGTTGTCAACATCGGTCTTCATTCCTTGGGCATACTTAATAACTTCTGTATTCTCAGCCTTCATTTTCTCGAGTAGAAGATTGTTCTTTTTTGTGTTGCCATTTATTGTATGAGCTTCATCGGTAATCTGGTTAAGCGAACTGGTAGAGTCTGTATTGGCCTGGGAGACGAGAGTCGCACTGGCAGTAGTCTCCTGTGAGGTTGTAAAAACTGTCTCGGTAATTTTGTTGATTTCTTCGGTTGATTCCTTTATTTCAGTACCATAGTGCATAAGCTTTAAGTCAAAACTGCTAACCTGAGTTGATATTTCAATCACACCGTCAACTACATCGGCAATATCCTTTCTTCCTTCATTGAGCTTTTCGGTTAGCTCAGTAATATGTTTGGCCATGGCATCATAGCCTTCTTTCATGACCTTTATTTCCGATTCCGACAGCTGCTCCCCGTTAGCCAGTTTTCGTAAGTATTCCTCAGCTTTTTGCCTGTTTCTTTTGAATAGCATGGCCATACCCCCAGAAAAGTATTGAGAACAAGTAGAAGAACTTCTTTCCTCCAGCAAAACAAACGGATTAATTTTTTAAAAGAAGTTACAGTGAAACAGTAATGAATCGAACAATGAAGTAATTCAGATACACATCCAAACTAGCTATATAAATATTATAATGGTAGATTTTGCCCGGAATCAACAAGAATATTTTTCTACTTATTACAGTTAGATAAAAAAATAGACATATTTAGAAGTGTCTCCTATTCTTCCTCTTCAATTGCAGCAGAATATTTATAAGGAGATTCAAACGGCATAAAGCCGTGTGAGTCCTTGAACTCTTTAACATGGTCAAAATCATGAATATGACTCCAGAATGAAACCAGCCTGTCCAGGTACTTGCCATGATTTTTGAACTTTTCTACAAAGAGTCTGGCAAGCTCAGGGTCAAACTGTGTACCCGCACATTTTTCAAGCTCTTCCAGTGCTGCTTCATAGCTCATCTTTCTTCTGTATGAACGGTTGGAGGTCATTGCATCAAATGAGTCTGCAATAGCCAGAATCCTGGCGTCAAGCGGAATATGTTCTCCGGCTAACCCATCAGGATATCCTCCTCCGTTGAATTTTTCATGGTGGTGTCTAACACCTGCAACAATATCATTAAGCATTGATACTGGTGACAGTATCTTACTTCCGGTAACAGGGTGTGTTTTGATTATTGCAAATTCCTCGTCAGTCAGACGGCCCTCCTTCAGAAGCACACTGTCAGGTATACCTATCTTGCCTATATCATGGAATAATGCCGCAACCTTGAGCCTGGTAAGCTCTTTTTTCGATAACCCTAGTGATTTGCCTATTACCCTTGAGTAGAGCGAAACCCTGGTAGAATGGCCAGCAGTGTATGAATCCTTGGCATCAACCGCCTTTGTAAGTGACTCAATGAGCTCAAAGTATGTTCTTTTTAACTGTAGGTAAGAATCTTTTATTTTCTCCTTTGCATTCACTACCTGCTCATGTAACTGTATGTTTATTATAGCTTCAACAGCCTGATTTACATATATTTTTATAAGGTCTATGTATCCCTCTTTGTCCAGTAGACAATTTTCAAGGTAAATAATACCCATCCACTCATAGCTGTTTTGAACAGGTATTACAAGTATATTGTCTTCCCTGACAATTTCATTCTTTTCTTTCGCACGGTCAACAAAGTCGGTACGTATAGAGCTCCCCATAATCTGGTGGTCGGTCAGGCCTTCAAATCTTCCCTTACCACAGGCGTATACGCCTTTATTGTTAATATTCTCAATAATAATAAATCCATTTTCATAATCAGTAAGTCCGGTAAGGTGTTCAAGAATATCTTTTAATAATTCAACAAATGCCTGCATCCTGAATATTTGCGGTACAGAATTAAGTATACAGGTAAGTCCTTCACGCATATGTTTGTTTAACCTCATCTGCGCACATGACCTTATGGCTGCAGCAACCCATAAGAGGAGCTTGTCCGGCCCTTCGGTCTTATCGTGATAGCCCTGGATATCGAGCAATTTGAGCATTTCAAGAGGAGGCTTTTCTCCTGCATAGCCAGTCTGAAGAAGAATAAACAGCTCCCTGTCAAACTTCCTTATCTCCCTAACGACATCCTCTCCAGTCATCCCCGGCATGAAGTAGTCAAGCAGCATGACATCGATGTCCTTATTCTTGACCGCTTCCACAGCCTCTGCTCCGCTCTGTGTACAAACCACGTTATAGCCTTCCCTTTTGAGAAGGGGTGAGACCGATTCAATGACCTCATTCTGGTCATCCACAATCAGGATGGTATAGTCCTCTCCAGGTAATGTAAACCTTTTTCTCGCCATTAGCAAATCACCTCAGATTAAACAGCATTTGATTAGTACATTTAATGCTTCAATTACTAAGTATAAATAGGGTCTATATGTTTAGTCCCATGGTGCAATATGTGCCTAGTTTCTATTATAAAGGAACTGAATTGCCAGCACAATGCTTATTTTCCGGCATTTAGCTTGCATGCTTCTTCTTACCAAAATCTCTGGGCAGTGCAATGAAGAAGGTGGTCCCTTTGCCGACCTCTGATTCAAGCCACATCCTACCTCCGAAATGTCCGGTTATTATGGAGTAGGATATATATAAACCCATACCGGTTCCCTTGGACCCCTTCGTGGAAAGTATTTTTTTAAATATTCCGTCCCTTATCTCCGGCCTGATACCTTCACCCTGGTCACTCACCGAAATTATGACCTCACTGTCGGTATTCCTGGCCTCGACAGTTACGGTCCCCGGGTTCCCCTCGTATGCCTGAATTGCATTTGTAATGAGATTAGTGAGCACCTGCCCGAGCTTTCCAGGGTCACCCATAAGCATGGTATGCTTGTCCTCCTTGTAGTCTATCTCACAATTTCCATGCCTGAGTTCATGTCCAAGGAGTATCTTTAAGTCTTCGATTACGTAACTGAGGTCTATTAGCGTATGAGTATCGGCGCTGAGGTTCCGGGTATTGTTTCTTACGCTGTTGATTATATTTGCAATGCGTCCGCAGATTTTCTCTATCTTGTTAAGATTATCCTGCATTTCATGAACGATTTCCCTATGGTCATCAGGGGTAACTTCAGGGTCTTCGATGCCTTCCTCATATTCCCTGGAGAGATTGTGTATTTCCTTGACATGGCACTGCAGGGAAGAGAGCGGGCTGTTTATGTCGTGCGCTATTCCGCCGATAAGCTCTCCCAAGGATGCAAGACGCTCCCGCTCGACAAGCTGATTCTGGGTCTGCTTGACCTTTTTTATATTTTCTTTAAGCTCAGTTATATCCTTGAAAAGTATTATTGTACCAAGGTCCTGGTTATTGGAAATCAATGGTGTAACCTCAATGGCAAAATGCTTTACAAAGTCCCCCGACTCAATATGCTTCTCATAGGAAATGGTTTTCTTCTCATATTTAGCCCTTTTGATATATTCCATCAACTGAATGGTATCCATGTCAATATCCTGATTTGAGGAAAGTGCAGCAATAAGATTCTGGTTTCTTTTTATATTGAAGATATTGCCGAATGTATTTATCAAAGTCTTGTTGTAATCGACTATCCTGTAGTCTTGGTTGATAACTATAAAGCTGTCCGAGATAAGGTCTACCACCTTCTGCATGGCTACAGGAACTAAATTTAAAAATTGAAATTTAGTCATAGCAAACCAGAAGAGAATTATGGCAAATGAAAAGGCAATAGGAGTTGAGTATGAGGGAAGTACAATAACATTTAGTGTAAACAAAATGTTTACTGTAAAAGGTATTAATATTCCGGAAAATATCAACAGCGATTGCTTCGAGTAAAACCCCGAGTTTTTTATGGAAAAGAAAATGAGGTAATAAAGTCCTATCAATACATAAATATAAGAAATGACTGTATGGAAAACAAAATAACTTCCGTAGACTATCTCATTATTAATATGAGAAAACTTAACATAGAATAGATTGTGATAAGGATTAGTAATTATAACAAGGTACGAGATTATTGGAGGAATTAAAAGCAGCCATTGCTTCCAGGAAAAAGATAACTTTGTATGAGCAAATATTATACCTGTGAACAGTAAGGTAACTGGAGTAAAACATAGGCCTATAAACCATAGGTACACAAAATACATTATGGTAAATCCAAATATACTTCGTGTATAGACCTCAAGAATATGGCCTAAATTCCAGATAAAAATAAAAGCTAGATTCCATAGAAAAACATTATGTATCTGGGATTTGTTTTTCATTCTGGCAATGAAAACAAACATGGAAAAAATCAATATTATAGAAATATGCAGCAGCATGAACGGAAAGGTAAATTGTATCATTTCTTGCACATCTCCTTCTTGGCAACCAGGCTGTTGATAGTGTCCGACAACTTAGCAACTAAAGGCTCTATGAAAATTGAAAAGTGGTCACCTTCAATCTTATATAAGGTCATCGGTTCAGAGCAGTATTCATTCCACCGAGCTTCGTTTAAATCCTTATCTTTGATTATATCATCATGCTCGGCTTCAAAAAAGCATACTTGTGCTTTTAATTTACCTGTAGGAAAATAAAGCGCTCGGGCATTATGGAATGTTCTTATGACATTGATATAGTACACCAAACTCTTTACGTCAGCTCTGTCATAGTTAGGTATTGCTAGAGCAACCTCATCAGGTATAGCCTTCCTTAGTCTGTTTACATCCAGATTACCCTTATGTACTTCATCTATTACATACTGCCACATCTGGTACACACTCGCAAGTTGGCTTAAAGGCTTGCTTATTTTACTCTGCGAAAAGCAGTTCTCTATTATTTTTCTTTCCGTTTTGGAACAAAATTTATTTATTCCTTTCCATATGTGAGGAGCAATAGAATTAATCAATCCAATAAATCTCAGTTGTTCGCCCTGCTGTTCAAGCTGTCTTGAAATCTCAAAAGCTATAGTTCCTCCAATACACCAACCTGCAATATAATAAGGGCCTTTTGGCTGCACCTTTCTAATCTTACAAATATATTCCTTTGCTATTGCTTTAATTGAAGTGTTTTTAGGGCTGTAGTTAGCAAACCCACTAGCTCTAATCCCCCAACAGTAGAACTCCTCATTAAGACTTTTACATAGTTCATTATACACCTGAACTTCACCACTGCCTGCATGAATAAAAAATATATGTCTGCTTTGACACAGTCCTTCTTTAATCAGTACTAGATTGTCATCAATTGGTATGCACACTCTCTCTTTTATCTTTTCTAGGTACTCTGCCAATCCCTCTATTGTTGGAACTTTATATATCTCTGCAAGCGGTACTTCCACATTAAATTCTTTATATATTCTCGTTGCAAGATTTGTTACTTCAAGAGAGTCTCCTCCAATTTCGAAAAAGTTATCATGTATTCCAATCTGTTGAACACCTAATAAATCTTTCCAGACTTCAGCCATCCTCTCTTCAATATTATTTCTTGGCAGAACATAGTCACTTGCAGTATCAACTGTTGTACTTGGCTCGGGCAGTTCTAACCTATTTACCTTGCCATTTGGAGTTAATGGTATTCTGTCAAGCTTAATAAAGTGCCTTGGAATCATATAGGAAGGTAGTTTCTTGGTCAGATAAGCTTTGAGATTAAGCATCGGCAGTTGGCAATCGGTTACTATATATGCACATAAATATTTGTTGCCATTTCTATCTTCCTTATCTATAACAACAGCTTCTTTGATAGACTTATGGCGCGTTAATCTGGATTCTATTTCCCCAAGTTCAATCCTGTACCCTCTTATCTTGACTTGATTGTCACTCCTTCCCATACACTCTATATCACCCTTCGGATACCATCTTGCAACATCACCTGTATTATATATCCTTTCTTCCGGTTTAAAGGGACTTAGCAAAAATCTATCTGAGGTTAATTCCAGTCTATTATGATATCCCCTCGCTAATCCATCCCCTCCAATATATAAGTCCCCAGGTATTCCAACCGGTACGGGGTTTTTATGTTTATCAAGTATGTAAATTTGCGTGTTCGCAATTGGCTTTCCAATATTTATTGTATCAAGTTCAGTTAAATCGCCAAGTGTTGACCATACTGTGGTCTCGGTCGGTCCATACATATTATAAATCTTAGTCTTGGTGAAATTCTTCAACCTCTCAAGAAGCATCTTAGGAAAAGCTTCTCCCCCTAGCATTATCTCACTTAATCTACTTAGGCTGGATACTGCGCCTGCATCAGACATTATAAGCTGCATCCTTGAAGGCGTTGTCTGTAACATATCTACTTCATTTTTAATGATTGCTTGCCCAAGAAGCTCCGGTATCTTCTGCTGGTCTTCATTTGCCACCACAATCTTCAACCCTTTTGTTAATGGAAGTAATGTTTCAAGCACAAATATATCAAAGCAGATTGTAGTAACCGATATTATAGTTTTTTCAGGTGAGAAATCTATCTTATCTGTAATTCCTTTTATGAAGTTGTTTACACACCTATGCTCCAGCATAACCCCCTTGGGCTTGCCGGTAGAACCCGAGGTATATATCACATATATTAAATCTTCAGGTTTGTTTACATTGGGTAGGTTGGTCTTATCCTCCCTGGTTATGTACTGGTCTTCAATATCAATCACCCTGCCTGCAAAACTCACTTTATCCTTCAAGGTTTTCTGTGTGAGCATAATCTGTGCACCGCTGTCTTCCAGCATATATTCAATTCTTTCATCAGGATATTCAGGGTCTATGGGAAGATAAGCTCCACCTGCCTTTATGACTCCCAGTATCGCAGCCATCATTTCCAGTGAGCGGTGAACCATTATCCCAACAGTATCATCAGGTTTTACTCCTTCTCTCCTTAAAACTCTGGCCAATTGGTTTGCCCTTTCATTCAGTTCCCTGTAGGATAGCTGTTTGTCTTCAAATATAACTGCAGTACTATCTGGAGTTCTCTCTACCTGTTCCTCAAACAGCTTATGTATGGTCTTGTCTTTTTTATAGTCCACTTCCGTATTATTGAATTCATATAATATGCGCTGTTTCTCTTCCTCCTCCAATATCTCAAGCTCATACAATTTCTTATGAGGATTTACTATTGCGTCCTGCAGCAGAGTAAGCATATGCTTGTGAATAAACTCAACCTCTTTGGCAGAAAGTACTTCAGGCTGGTAATCATAGTCAAGTATCAGACGCCCTTGTTCCTCTCTATCGTTTATATGAAGGTACAGTGATTCAGTCTGGCAGCCGTTGAAATGCCATCTGGTTTCATAGCCTTCGGAGTGTTTCTGTTTATTAAACCTGGCATTCTGGTATGACAGCGAAATATCATACAGGTTTTCCTTGATTTTATGCTTTTCCCTCACGTCTTTTTGTATCATATCATAAGGATACTTCTGGTGCCTTAGGAGTGATAAAAGCTCTCTGGATACTAATTTAACATATGAGTCGAAATCAAGACTCTCATCCAGCTGCAGCCTTACAGGCATCATGCTTACAAACATACCGACAATGTCCTTCTCTCGT
>JAWLGL010000047.1:0-12144 GCA_041685035.1 Clostridia bacterium | reverse complement strand
CCCATCTTCCTTTCCTCCGATATCAGCCTCATTGTAAGAATTGGAGTCGCAAACAATCGTGTAAATGTCATGGTCCCCAGCACCATCGTATAGTTCGCTGTCTGGTCCGTAAGTGACCATGTAAAGAAAATTCCCGAAAGGAACAGGAATATAGCCATATATACGTATCCTATAGGCGTAAGAAAAAATGATTTAACTTCCTTCTTTAAAACAGCCCACATAATCAAGCCCCCTCCTTTTCTTCATGTTGGTCCTGATGCCCATTTGCATAATCCGAGGTGGTAAGCTGAAGGAATACTTCTTCAAGACTCAGTCCGTGCCTCTTCATTTCCAGTATAGGCGTTTTGCTCTGAGCCATGGCAAAAAACAGAGCCTTCCTTACATCTGCCGAAGCATCCGATTCCACTACAAATTCCGTGCAATCTCCTTCCTCCTGTCCAACAATCTGAGCACTCTTAACTCCTTCAATGCTTCTTATTGTTTCAAGAACCTTGTCAGACTGACCCTCTACCGTCACCATCAGTTTGCTTGAGCCCTCAATCAGATTGGCCAGATTGCCTGGAGTGTCTACTGCGACAATTTCACCTTTGTTGATAATTATTACTCTTTCACACACTGCGCTTACTTCAGGAAGTATATGCGAGCTTAATATGATGGTCTTGTTCTTTCCCAGAAGCTTTATCAGGTTTCTGATTTCAATTATCTGCTTAGGGTCCAGGCCAATGGTCGGCTCGTCAAGAATCAGCACCTCAGGGTCTCCAATCATGGCCTGCGCCAGACCCACTCTCTGACGATAGCCCTTGGACAGGTTCCTGATAAGCCTTCTCCGTACATCGTGAAGATTTACCAACTCAATTACTTCATTGATATTACTTTGTCTTGTCTTTTTTGGAACCTGCTTAAGCTGGCTGACAAACCCCAGATACGATTCAACAGTCATATCAGGGTAAACCGGCGGGTTTTCAGGCAGGTATCCGATTATCTTCTTTGCCTCCCTATGTCTCTCGGTAACATCATATCCTGCCACCCTCACAGTCCCACCGGTGGGAGGTATAAATCCCGTAATTATGTTCATTGTCGTAGACTTTCCAGCTCCATTCGGACCCAGGAAGCCTAGAATTTCGCCTTTTGCAACATCAAAGTTCAGGTTGTTAACTGCCTTGAGAGCTCCGTACGCCTTGGTAAGATTCCTTACCTCAATCATTTTCTTCCCCCCATTTCCACCAGATACTTAAATTAAACACCAACTTTTTTAATAAATTATGAACTGCTTGTTACAAATAGTTTTCCAGGCATCTTTCCAGCCGGAAAAATTATATAGCTTATGGGCCACTTTTTCAAGCAAGTAGTTTAAAAACACTATGCACTCCACAATTTTACATTATAGTATATTTTGCATCATTTTTTAAAATATTTTGATGCAATGCGATGACTTATGGCGATATTTATTATATAATAGAATTAGAGGACATTTTCACCAAGGGGGTCAGTTATGGAAGAACAGAAACCTCAGACCATTTTAATAGTAGATGATGAGGAGATAATTACATATTCCCTATCAATGCATTTAAGCCTTTCCACCAACCTGAACATCATCACATCGAACGACCCTGTAAGTGCTCTGGACGAAGTCAAGAACAACGATATTGATTTAATAATTTCCGATTACCTTATGCCCAAAATGAATGGCATTGACTTCCTCCTTAACGTAAAGAAAATAAAGGAAGATATCACAATGATACTTCTTACTGGCTATGCCGACAAGGAGAATGTTATCAGAGCGGTAAACCAGGTAGGTGTATATTATTATATTGAGAAGCCCTGGGATAACGATAATCTGATTAAAGTAATCGAAAACGGACTCGAGAAGGCTTCGCTTATTAAGCAGCTAAAGAAGAAGATTAACGAACTTGAGAATTCGAAGGATGAAATAAACAGACTGTATAACATACTTCAAAAGGACTATAGATATCAGGTTGAGAGCATAGAAAACGTTATGGTATCTCTGGCCTACATAATAGAAGCAAAGGATAAGTATACCGTAGGACACACCCAGAGGGTCAGCGAATACGCCGTCAAGCTTGCAGAAAGAATCGGACTCGAAAAGGAAAGAATAGACAAGCTCAAGATGGCGGGACTTATTCATGATATAGGGAAAATCGGAGTTCCGGAAGTGATTCTGAACAAGCCCGGCAAGTTGACCGACTGTGAATTCGAGCTTGTTAAAAATCATACCGTAATCGGCGGAAACATATGCAAGCCGCTTGTTAACTTCAGCGACTTGTATGATATGATTCGCCACCACCATGAAAAACTAAACGGTTCAGGATATCCTGATGGCCTGAGTGGTGATGAAATATCACTTGAGGCCCGTATACTTTCAGTTGCTGATGTATTTGATGCACTTTATTCCGACAGGCCTTACAGAAGCAAGCTTCCTCTGGACAAGGTAATTGAGATTCTCAAGGAGGAAGCTAATAAACAGAATCTTGATTCCAGTCTTGTAGATACCTTCATAGATATGATTGACAGTAAGGAAATCCAAGTATAGTTTTTGATTAATGGTCAATTATCTAAAATCACTTGCGCGTCTAATGCGCAAGTGATTTTTATTGTTTTTTAACATTATGTAAACCCACACTAGTAATTATTAGAAATTTGTGATAAAATTAAATTAGGAATATTTTCTTTTTTTGGAGGTTCAGTTATGGCTGTTTCAATGATGACCCTAGCTGCATACAGCAAGCTGTTCTCCTCGCCTGCAAATAATATGGTCAGTCCAGCCACAAATCTAATATACGGCGGGACTGTTAGCAGTATGTATGCTAAAAAGCTTTCAGACTCACTACAGTCTGATATGTCTTCCTTTTTGTCATCATTGAACACCTCTGCTTATGAACTTCGGTCAGCCTCCAAACCTCTGATGGAAAGCAATAAGGACAATGTCTTCGATTCCCGCAAGGCTTCCAGCAGCAGTCCGGCAGTCTCTGCATCAGCTTTCAGCGGTGCAGCTGCAGGTAAATATACACTTTCAGTAAACCGGCTTGCAGCTGCTCAGAAAAACAGGGGCGATGATATGTATTCCAATGTTACAACCTCAATGTCTGAAGGAACCTATACACTGAGAATTTCGGCAGGGGAAAAGGAAAAAGATGTTTCATTCGAGGTTAAATCAGGTGATTCCAATAAGGATACACTTAACAGCATGGCAGAAGCAGTAAACCGTGCAGACATTGGCATAACAGCCAGAGTGGTAAGTGACGATGCATCCAGAACCAGCTATCTGGAACTCAGCAGTGATAAAACAGGGACAGAAAACTCCTTCTCAATAACTGATGTATCGGGAGATGCCGCAGCAAGGACAAATATTTCTTCAATATCCCAAACCGCAGCAGATGCCGTATACAAGCTCAATGGAGAAGAACATACAAGTCAGTCCAATACCATCTTATTGGACGACGCGAAGCTGGCAGTAACCTTTAACGCCATTACGCAAGGAGAGGTATCAGTAAGCGTAACCGAGAACCATGAAGCTGTGTCTGAGGCAGTAAAATCCTTTGCCCTGTCATTTAACCAGGCAATAAGCTTCTCCGGCTCCTCCGGCCAATATGCTGTTGCAAACAGGCTAAACGATGAGTTAAAGTCCATTGCGTCTTCCAAGCAGGGTTCGCTCGCAGGCAGAGGTATCAATGTAAGAGGTGACGGCTCACTGGCCGTTGATGAAAGAAGACTGTCAAGGGTTCTTGAGGATAATCCGGATAAGGTGAGAAGGGTTCTTGGAGGATATGAGGGTGCAGCTTCAAGAGTCAGCAAACTTACAAACAGGACTTTAGCGAGCACATCTCTCGATTCGACCGGCAGGAACTTATATAATAGCGACTTCAGTTCATTTTACAACTACCTTAAAAACGCCAGTAAAAACATATTTATGCGCAATCAATCCATGGGCATTTTCATTGACGCTCTTCTGTAAATGCCCATATCGGCAAAGGAGCAGCTTGGCTGCTCCTTTTTAATTACTTTTTGGTATCAAAGAAAGTGGGATTGGGCGTAACCGACCGCCTGCTGTTAAAAAATCTGTTGGCTGCAAGCTTGTTGTTCCTTGCCTCCTTGAGCTTCTTCGTTACTTCACCCTTCTGATGGGTAAGTTTCTCGGAATTTTCCTTTTCAAGTTTTTTTAAATCTTCAATCAAAATCATTATCTCCGAAACCTCTTTCTTGAGAAGTACCATATGAGACTGGTAATTGCTCTCTCTTGCCAGAAGTTCTTTCAAGTCATTTACTTTCAACTCCTGCTTGACCCTCATTAAGCTCTCTTCGAATACATCGTCAAGCGAGTTGATTTCGTCAATACGTGTCTGCTTTTCATCTATTAGCCTGCTCAGTCCTTCAACATCCTTCTGTTCAATGATATTGCCCTGCTCCCGCGTAAGTTCGAGCATCTCGCGAAGATACTGTTTCTTGGTCCTGCTGGCTCCAATCATGCAGTCGAGGTGTTTGCGTACATCCATTTGGCTCCCTCTTTTCTATTTTCTATAGTAGTTTATTACCTTCTTCACCGCAGTCACAACGTCCTCGGCATCCCGGTTGCTCATTGAAGGGAATAGAGGCAGTGTAACTATTTCTTCATACAGCCTCTCGGCATTGGGGCACAAACCCTTTACATATCCCATTTTTCTATAGTAAGGGTGGTAGTAGACCGGGATATAGTGGACATTCACTCCGATGTTTTCAGCCCTGAGCGCATCAAATACGGTTTTCCTGCCGACACTAAGCTTTCCCAGGTCCAGCCTTATTATATACAGGTGCCATGCTGAACGACAGTCACTGTCTGTATAAGGTGTTATTATACCCTTAACCTGTGTAAATTCATTATTGTATATCTGAACAAGCTCCCGCCTTCTTTCAAGAAAACCGTCCAGCTTTCTCAGCTGGCTTGTACCCAACGCTGCCTGTATATCGGTAATGCGGTAGTTATAGCCCAGATCCAGCATTTCATAGTACCAGTTGCCATGATTATCATGCAGCTTATCGGGGTCTCTGGTTATACCGTGAGTCCTAAACATTCTGAGTTTCTCGTAGAACTCAGAATTATCTGTAGTAACCATGCCCCCTTCTCCTGTAGTTATATGTTTCACAGGATGAAAACTGAATATTGTCATATGACTGACCGAACCAATTTTCCTGCCCTTGTACTCTGCACCCAATGCATGGGCTGCATCCTCAATGACAGTAAGGCTATGTTTTTCTGCTATCCTGTTTATTTCATCCAGGTCCGCAGGCAGGCCGGTATAATCGACCGGAATAATTGCCTTCGTCCGGGGGGTAATCTTCCTTTCAATATCCTTCGGGTCTATATTGCAGGTTTCGGGACAGATGTCGGCAAATACAGGCCTTGCACCCATATAAAGTATGCAGTTTGCGGATGCCGCAAAGGTCATGGATGTGGTTATGACCTCGTCCCCGGATTTAACTCCTGCAGCGAAGCAGGCCGCATGCAGAGCAGCGGTACCGCTGTTCACAGCTGCTGCGTATCTGGCCCCCACATATCCGGCCGTCTCTTTCTCGAACCGGTCAATCCTGGGACCGCAGGTCAGGAAATCACTCTTCAAGGTTTCTACAACCTCACCGATATCATCATCATCTATATGCTGTCCCCCATACGGCAGCATTGCCGACCGTACAGGATGTCCTCCTAAAGCAGCAAGTCTGGTATCCATATGTTGATCTCCCTGGAAATTATTTGAGTCTACCAAAATACCCCCTCTAATATGGGGGTATCTTAGTTTATTATATCAAATTTAATTACTCTCTACAAATCTTATTATGTATCTGAACCAACCTTTGCGCCCTGCTGCATTCTTGCCAGCTTCATTGCCTGCTGCCACGTATCCCTGAATTCACTAACGAGATTAACTGCTTCCTTAAGAGGTGCGGTATCCTTTTTGGTATTAGCTTCAACCAGTCTGTTAAGAATATAATCGTACAGTGTCCGGAAGTTGTTTGATATTTCATATTTCATATCAAGTGTCTGGGACAACTCGTTGATTATATCCTGAGCCCTAAGGATTGCATTATTTGCATTTTCATAATCCTTGTCTGTAAGGAACTGGTCTCCAAGCTTTATAAACTTTATTGCACCATTATAAAGCATCAAAGTCAATTCCTCAGGCGTGGCGGTATATACCGAGTTATGCTGGTACTGCTTGTAAGGATTCTTTGCTATCATATTGCTTCCCCTTTCTGTTTGCTGTAATTATATTTAAACTACTGCTGTGCTCCTGTCTGTTGGAACAACCAAGCACTTTGTGAATTCATCCTGCTGAGCGCAGTCTCCATTGCTATAAACTGCTTGTAATACCTATCTTCCACCATGGCAAGCCTGTCAGTGGCATCTTCTATCCTTTCATCCAGGCGTTCTATCTGTTCACCGATAAGACTGCTGTCGAAATACCCGTTGAACCCTTCGGTACCTGCTTTTTCAATCACTCTTTTTACAGCATTGTTCAGCTTGTCATAAACCTTGGAGACAATACCCTTTCTGCTTGCATCGTAATTACTTCCGTCTGCATATCCAAGTGATGCAAGAGCATCATTTGTCGGTCCGGAGTTCAGTGTAAACGAGCGTCCGCCCGGAGATGAGAATATTATCTTATTATCACTGCTTAGGGATGCAATCACTTGATTGTACCCAAACTTATCAACGATTTTGTCGTTAATTTCTTTTGTCAGTCCGGTTCTGCCTTCGGCAGTAGCCAGGTCATATGTTCCGCTTAGTGCTATGGTCTCGGTGATACCATTTAATGTAAGCTTGAAATCCTTGGTATCTACATCTACAACACCGCTCAGCGCACTCCCTTTCAAGTCTGGAGGATTGAATGAGAAGAAGCTCATTACCTCACCCGAATTTTCGGCTATAGCTTTTTTCAGCTTGTCCTCATCAATGTGGAGCTTGCCGTTTTCCCGCCTGTCTCCTGTGGTTATACCAAATTCCCAGACATGGTTGAAGTTCTCGCTGAGTCCCGGGATTTCACCGTACATAGAATATCTTAAATCTCTAAGTACACCCTCCAGGATTGCTTCTCTGCCAACAAGACCGCTCTTGGCTTTTTCCTCCCAGAGTTCTATATCAGATTCATCCATTTCCTTCTTCTGTTCATCTGTAAGAGGCTGGTAGTCGTATTCCTTTTTTTCTGAAAGCTTGTTACTGATTTTATCTATTGTCTCATTATATTTATCCACAAACGCCTTTATTTTATCGAATACTGCGTCGACATCCCTGTTTACAGTTATGGTATTCTCTACGCCCAAGTCTTCTTTGAGCAGAGTAATGTTTAATCCCTGCAGCGTAAAACTGTTTGAAGACATCTCCAGGTCGGTAAAGGTTACCCCATTGGGGTCTGTGAAGGTTATCTTTGCATTCTCACCGGCTGTCACAGGAGCAGCAGCCAATCCTATCTGGGAAAGTAAATTGGATGCGCCGTTATCAGTTGTGTCAAGGGTAGTTATTGCTCCTGTGGAATCCCTTCTCAGAATAAATCTGTCCTGCATTTCATCATAGCTCAGTGTAACATCTGCATCAACATTTCCATTAACCTCAGTAATCAGTTCCCTCAATGTCATGGCACTGTCTATCTGGAACTGCACCCCGTTTATTGTAAAATCAGCCTTTCCAGCTTCAAAGGTAAGCCCTCCCAGTTTAAGCTGGAGGTCCTGAAGCTTTGTATCAAGATCAATATGAGACTGCTGCCAGTCTGTAAACTGCAGCTGTGCAAGCGCATCATTTGTTCCCGAATTCACAATTATTCTGGGCTTGAAGGTTCCCTCAACCGTCGTATCAACCGGTCTGAATATCAGCTGGTTGCCGCTGTTGGCAACCTCAATCTGGTTTGCACCAAACATCTGGTCTACTTTTGACTGAAGCCCCGCAGCTAGTTCACCGATATTTGCATATGTAGGGTCGCTGGTGCTCCATGAGATGGTCTTTTGTATACCGCTGAATGACAGCTTGAAATCTTTGCCGCTAAGGTCCAGCGCTGTAGTAAAGTCAATATCTGCGTTGCTCTGCAGCTCTTTGGAAATAGAGTCGGTGCTCTTCTTCTGAGCAGCGCTTGCAAGATTATTTACAATAATTTTATATGTACCTTCCACAGCCTGTGTTGACGCACTTGCTGTTACAACAGAAGAGTCAGAGGATGAAATATTGAATGCCTGGTATGAGCTTGAAAGCTTCATATTGAAGGCTTCTGTTCTTAACGCCATAAGGCTGGAATTTATATCCCTGAATATTTCCTGCTGCCATTGATAAATCTGCTTTTGCTGCTTTAATTTATTAATAGGAGCCCTCTCAACTTTCATGAGGTCCTGTATCATGGTTTCATAATCTATTCCTGAAGCCAGTCCTGATAGTCTCGTTACAGACATAACACCGCACCTCCTTTACTATCTGCGCTCGTCTACAATAATTCCTGCCATCTCCCACATTCTTGCTACTATATCAAGAATTTTTTCGGGAGGTATTTCCCTTAAAACCTTTCCCTCATCCTTATCTATAACCTTAACCATAATTTCGTGCGTTTCTTCATGGATCGAAAATCTGAACTCTGTCCTGGCTCCCTCAATAGCCTTGTTGGCCTTTTCAATGGCCTGTATAACTATCTTTTCAGCAACGGGCAGCCTCTTCCATTCGCTTTCGCTTAAATCATTTTTTTCTATAACAACTTCTTTGGAAATTTCTTTCTGGGGCTTTGCCTTGTTTTCCTTTGAGAAGTTCTCTACAGGTGAAATTCTCTCTACTGAGTCCACCTTCATTTTACATTCCTCCTTGAACAGAAATATCCCTTATTCTTTATATCGGAAAAAAATAGGGATAAATTAATAAAAATTTTAAAATATGCGTATTAAAAGCCCGCCCCTTTTATCCATTCTTCGGTCTTCCTTATTCCTTCTTCGAGTGATACTCCTGGAGACCAGCCCAGCAGCTTATTTGCCTTTGAGTTGTCACACAGCAGCTTCTGAATCTCGCTTTGAGGATGTATGTGAGGCACATGCTTTATTCTTGACCGGTCTTTGCAAATCATTTCGGCAAGCTCATTGATTGAAATGTCTCTCCCCAGCCCTGCATTGATTATCTCCCCGTTTGCGTTATCACTGAATCCGGTTTTTACTATGAAATCAACACAATCCTCTACATACAGCAAATCCCTGGTCTGTGTACCCTCGCCATATATGTTCAGGTCTTCCCCCTTCAGGTTCTTCATTATGAATATGGATACTACCCCGCCCTCGCTGTTGGCCTTCTGGCGAGGCCCGTAGGTATTGAATGGCCTTATGACCACCGTAGGCAGCTTGTAGGCATGCCAGTATGAGAGAACCATGTTCTCTCCGGCCAGCTTTGCCCCGGCATATGGTGACGCCGGCTTCACGGGATGCGTCTCGGATATCTTGTCCACCGCACGCTCGTAGACCATACAGGTGCTCATGAACACCAGCTTGCACCTATGCTCCCTGCACTGTTCCAATACGTTGAAGGTCCCTATTACGTCATCCTCGAAAATCTTTCCGGGGTTGTCTATGCTGTCCTGGACGTTGATTCCCGCTGCAAGGTGGAAGCATATGTCGAATTTGTTGGCAAAAAGTTTCTCAAGACAGGAGATGTCTTTTATATCTCCTTTTGTAAGACCTTTGAATAGGGGATTGGTTTTAAATTCAGCAAGGTTGTCTTCCTGTCCGTTGCTCAGGTTATCCAATACCCATACATTGTGTCCATCATCAAGCAGCCTCTTGACAAGCCACCTTCCAATGAATCCTGCTCCGCCTGTAACTAAAATATTCATACTCAATCCTCCAAAATAATTTATTATTAATTTTGACTTGTGCAGTAGATTGTAAACAGATGTAAAAGGCTGTTAAATAGCTTCATGGCCTGGCTTATGTCATTGCGAGGGAGGTACGACCGCGGCAATCTCGGGTCTGAAAGAAAACCTAAAAAGCATAATAAGTAGTTTTATTGGTCTGAGATTCCCACGCTTTGCTCGGAATGACACGGGTTAAACCATGTAGTATATAATTATTTACTTAATTTTACATAACACTGCACAACTTAAGTTATTAGTTTACTTTCTCGACTCCAGACATTGTATGATTGCTTCCACGCACCTAGCTGCACCAATTGCATCAAAGCTTTCTACAGCCTTATCATGCATAGCCTTACGCACCGCATAGTTCTGCAGCAGGTCCTTGAAAACCTCAGGAAACCGCTCACAGCTTAAGGCATTAAAACTACCCAGGCTGATACATGTTCCTTCTTCATGCATGGCTTTCGCTATCATTTCCTGATTATCAATCATGGTAAATATAATACCTGGAACACCTAAACATGCAAGTTCATATACAGTGCTTCCTGCTGCAGATACTGCCAGGTCCATATCTCGCATAATGTCTGCCATATTATCAGGATTATATATCAATTTTATGTTTTCAATCCCTGCACTTATTTCCTTTATCCGGTCTGAACCGGTAAATGCCGGCCCAATTACAACGTTAAATTCCACAAGGTCATGAAAGCCTTCCTGCACAATTACATCCAGTACTGCAGGAGTTGCATTCAGAATATCACTGCCTCCAAACGTTATCAGTACCTTGCTTGCCTTCTCGCTTGCACTTGCAGGCTTTATCTTCCTGAAATGCGGTCTCAGCGGTACATATCGCGAGCCCAGCAGAAGCAGGGTATTATTCTTTCTGTATTCGGAATAGCTAAGTTTTGGCGCATATATATTTCCATTTATCAGCACATCTGTGGGAAAGCATACCTGACCCATGTCGTCAAAGATTGCCTCTACTCTTGCGTAATGTGAAATAAATTCATAATATTCTTTAGACGCTTCATAGGTATCAATAACAATAACGTCTATAGGCCTTGTCTTTATAATCTCTTTAAAAAGCTTCTCCTCACTGTTGATGTCCCACGGGTGGTCTATATAGGATATTTCGGTATAGGTTTTCTCTGCCCAGTCCGGTATCCTGCTTTCCTTTCCGGCAACCAGGAAAACACGGTGCCCTTGCTCTACAAATTCGTATGCAAGAGACGTACACCTCGTAAAGTGACCCATACCAACTCTGGAATTGTTGTCAGCTCTCACTACTATATTAGCCATTTGGCTTCATACCTTCCTGGGCTTGTTTCTGTGTTGAATACTTTTCAAGGGTTGATATGGGTGTGTCCCATCCATCAGTCAGAAGGTACAGTAAAGGCTCTTTATCCTTGAGTTTATGAAGCGACCCCTCTCCTTCCTGCCTTATCCTTCTGCACTCTCCGGTAAGGATTTGACTCCAGTTCTCCTTGAAAAGCTTCTGTATCTCACTCTGAAGTATATCATAACTTGTTCTTAGAGTATCAGCGTCAGAAAAACCAACCTGCTTCTGGACAATAATGTCCCCTGTATCGACACCCTGGTCCAGATAGTGTATTGTGACCCCTTTGGGAGTGTTTTCAATAAAGCTCCAGAAGTTTGGGTCGGCTCCCCTGTTCCAAGGAAGGAGTGATATGTGAAGGTTTACCGCCCTTCCATCATACCTGTCCAGTATGTCCTTCTTAATTATATGCCTGTATCCATAGCTTACAATGAAATCCGGCCTGTGTTTCTCTATAAAAGCCATGTCAATCGGCTCAGAGGCTGATACAACTTCATCCTCAACCGACTCCAGGTATTCAAGCAGCGGTGAGTCCGCAGGCCCCAGAAAAAGTACTTTCATAATCAGTCAGCTCCTATCCAGGTTTATTAATAAAATATACAGGATATCTATTCATTTATAGATAAGTCACTCTAGAACTAAAATTACACCTGCATCGCATTCACTTATGTCATTACGAGGACCTGGCACTCAAAAAGCCTACTAGAACCTCTTAATTGAGTGCCGGGGACGTGGTAATCTCAGACCTAAAATTAGCTTTTGGCTATTGGCTTATGGCCTTTGGCTTTAAGCTTTTTACCAACAGCTAATAGCTAGCAGCCTGGATTGGCATTGAGATTGCCACACTTCACTTCGTTGCGTTCGCAATGACACTAGCTGGGCTGCGTAAGTACTAAATTCTACAGCAACTTATCTGTAACCATATTCCAGCTTAGGGGAGTCCCTTTTTCT
>JAWLGL010000046.1:0-12179 GCA_041685035.1 Clostridia bacterium | reverse complement strand
CATAGATGGAACATTTATTATTCCCGAGTTTGTTCTGAAGGAACTCAGGCATATTGCTGACTCCCATGAACCTGAAAAAAGGACCAGAGGCAGGAGAGGACTTGATATATTGAATATCATCCAGAAGGAACTGGACGTCAGGGTCGAAATACTCGAAAATTTCGGTAAGCTTGACAAGAATGAAGAGGTAGATGTCAAGCTGCTCAAACTTGCCAGAGAACTAGGCGCCCAGATAGTTACGACAGACTATAACCTGAATCGTATAGCTGATTTTCAGGGGATAAAAGTACTGAATATCAACGAACTGGCCAAGGCAATCAAGCCTGTGGCACTTCCCGGTGAAGATATGATTATAAAGGTTGTTAAGGACGGAAAAGAATCAGGCCAGGGTGTCGGCTATCTGGATGACGGAACAATGGTGGTTGTGGATGAAGGCAAAAAACATAAAGGTAATACTATTGGTGTTGAGGTTACCCATGTACTGCAGACCAGTACTGGAAGGATGATATTTGCCAAACCCAAATACCAGATTGAAAACGTTGTATAGATACTGGAACGACATAATTATGCTATTGCCGCCAGGCACTAACGACTAACAGAGATTCAGATGTTTAAGCGGGGTGTATTTTGAGATGATGAGGGTTCTGATGGAAGAGATGGCTCCTCTGCCGTTACAGGTCGATAAGGACGTGTTTTGCAGTGCAGTCATAGTTGCTGCAGGAAAAAGCAGGCGCATGGAAGCCAATATTAATAAAGTATATATGGACCTTCATGGCAAGAAAACCATTGTCAGAACCCTTGAAGCTTTTGAACAAAGTCCCGTGATAAAAGAGATTATTCTGGTTGTTGACAGCAGTGATGCTGCATACTGCGGATTAGAGGCAGTTAACCAGTCGTCTTTCACCAAGCTGAGGAAGATAACCGAAGGTGGTTCAAGGAGACAGGACTCGGTCTGTAACGGTTTAAAAGAAGTTTCTAACCAGGCCGAACTGGTACTCATTCATGATGGTGCAAGACCCCTGGTTACCCAGGAGATAATCCTGCGAAGTGTATACGGCGCCCAGGAGTATGGAGCTGTAACAACCGGCATGCCGGTCAAGGACACCATAAAGATGGTGGATCCTAACGGTTTTGTGTCCGACACTCTTGACAGAAGTATGCTCTGGGCCGTCCAGACTCCACAGGTCTTCACAAAGAGTATAATTACCGAGGCACATAAGAAAGCAGCTCAGCTTGACATTGAAGCAACTGACGATGCAATGCTTGTAGAGAAGCTGGGATACAAACTCAGAGTAATTGAAGGAAGCTATGAGAATATAAAGCTTACTACCCCCGAGGATATGACAATCGCCCGGGCTATAATCAGAGAAAGAGAAGAAATGGGTTTATAGGCATATGCGGATTGGATTCGGATACGATGTACATAGGTTGGTTGAAGGAAGGAAGCTTATTCTTGGAGGAGTTAATGTACCTTTCGAGAAAGGTTTGCTAGGACATTCAGATGCCGATGTACTTGTACATGCTATAATGGATGCTCTCCTGGGAGCAGCAGCTATGGGTGATATAGGCAGGCATTTTCCTGACACCGATGATACCTACAAGGATGCATCAAGTATGGAGCTTCTCAAGGCCGTAAGAACAAAACTGGATAATGCCGGCTTCGAGGTGGGGAATATTGATGCAACAATTGTTGCCCAAAAACCCAAACTGGCGGAGTCTATACCCCAGATGGTATCAAATATTTCTGAAGTGCTGCAGGTGGAATCCGGAAAGGTTAATGTTAAGGCAACAACTACCGAGGGATTAGGCTTCACCGGCACAGGAGAAGGATTAGCCGCCTACGCTGCAGTTACTGTTTACTTACAAACTGCTGCTAACCGTAAAGTTCAATGCAAATAAAGGTTAAAGCCGAATAATCAATACTGTAGAACGGGAGTCAGGGAGAGGTCCTTGGCTTCTCTTGTTTTTCAAATGACAACAGGTATTTGTTCTGATATAATATGCATGCTGTAAATGGATTGAGAGATTTACCTGAAAGGAAGATAGATTATTGGAAAGAAAAAAGAACATCAAGGTTTCTGAAGAAGAGATGGGCATTCAAAGGTCGTACATGCAGCAGGTAAAGAACCTGAATAATTATGATAAAAAGAAGTTCGTAGTCCAGACCTTCGGCTGTCAGATGAGTGAAAGCGATGGAGAAAAAATAGCCGGCATGCTCGCAGAGATGGGATATTCACCTGCCGACCAGGTTGAAGAAGCTGATGTGATTGTATTTAATACATGCTGTGTGAGGGAGCATGCTGAAAAAAAGATTCTGAGCAGGCTTGGACAGCTGAAGCATCTCAAGGAAAAGAACAGGGAGCTGGTTATTGCCTTCGGAGGCTGCATGGCCCAACAGCCGCATGTGGTTGATAAGATAAAGAAGAGCTACAGGAATGTTGATATTATTTTTGGAACACATAATATTCATGCGTTTCCCGAACTGCTTTACCGGGTAATAACCGGCCATAAGCTGGCTGCAGAGGTTCCGGATATCGAAGGAGTAGTTGTTGAGGGACTGCCTGTCCTGCGTAAGGAAGGTCTTAAAGCCTGGGTTAATATTATGTACGGCTGCAACAACTTCTGTTCGTACTGCATAGTACCTTATGTGCGCGGACGGGAAAGAAGCAGGGAGCCTGAAGACATCCTCAAGGAAATCAGGCAGCTTGCTCAAGAAGGATATAAAGAAGTAACCCTCCTTGGACAGAATGTAAATTCATATGGTCTGGATAATAAAGGCGGCTCTTGGCCGTTGGCTGACGGCCATTGGCAAGAAAATAAAACCCAAAACTCAATAGCTGACAACATATTCTTCGGGTTCCCCGAACTGCTCAGAAAGGTTAATGAAGTCCGGGGAATAGAAAGAATAAGATTTATGACATCGCACCCCAAGGACTTCTCGGACGACCTGATAAGTGCCGCCGCCGAATGTGAGAAGGTCTGCGAACATATTCATATACCTTTCCAGTCAGGGAGCACCAGGATTCTTGAGAAGATGAACCGTAGGTATACAAAGGAACAGTATCTGGAATTGATTCAAAAGATAAGAAAAGCTGTGCCTGAAGTGTCGTTTACTACCGATATAATTGTAGGTTTTCCTGGAGAAACCGAGGAGGATTTCCTGGATACGCTGGATGTGGTTGAGAAGGTTGGATTTGACCTGGTATATACCTTCATATATTCAAAGAGAACCGGCACACCGGCTGCGGAAATGCCCGGACAGGTTGAAGACAGCGTAAAAAAAGAACGATTTGACAGGCTGCTTGATATGGTTTATAAAATAGTTGAAGAAAATAACCGGACCATGATTGGTAGAACAGAAGAGGTTCTGGTTGAGAGTAAAAGCAGGAATAATCCAAAGATTCTTACCGGCAGGACCAGGACAAACAAGATTGTTAATTTTGCCGGAGATGAAGCTTTGATTGGCAGACTCATTGATGTGAAGATAGTTTCCCAGCACAAATGGTATCTGGCGGGGGAAACCGAATAGTTGGTAGTTGATAGTTTAGAGTTGAGAGTAAAAGACTAAAAACTGATTTAATCCAAACTGTTAATTCCGAATTCAATGTGGAGGGAGACAATTTTGGCAGAACTTACTCCTATGATGCAGCAGTATATGGATATTAAAAACCAGTATAAGGACTGTATCCTTTTTTTTCGCCTGGGCGATTTCTACGAAATGTTTTTTGAGGATGCGCAAATAGCTTCAAGGGAACTTGAAATAACACTGACAGGAAGGGACTGCGGTCAAGAGGAGAGAGCACCTATGTGCGGCGTTCCGTTCCATGCCGCAGAAACCTATATTTCCAGGCTTATTTCCAAAGGGTATAAAGTAGCAATATGTGAGCAGGTTGAAGACCCTGGTGCCGCTAAAGGTATAGTCAGGCGGGAGGTTATCAGGGTTGTAACCCCTGGCACGATCCTCGAAGCCAACATGCTTGACGAAAGGAAAAATAACTATATATGTTCGATTTTCAGGGCAGGCTTGTACTTCGGAGTCGCTGCTGCAGACATTTCAACCGGCGATTTTATGGCCACTCAGCTGACTGAAGGAAATACCTTCAACCAGCTGGTTGATGAACTGGCAAAATACTATCCGTCAGAGATAATCGTGAATTCTGAAATGGACCTTTACCAGAGCGCGAAATCATTGATTAGTTCGAGGTTTGAAGCGGTAGTATGGCCTCACCATGACCAGGCCTTCGAAATGGACAGTGCTTTGGACAGAATCCAAGCCAGGTTTGGAGAAGAAGGATTCAATAAGGAAGAGGCAGACAGGTTTGCATATGCAACCTGCGCTGCAGGTGGACTGCTTGACTACCTTAAAAGCACGCAGAAAACCAGTCTTGACCAGATAAACAGCATCAATTATTACAGTATTGACCAGTTTATGGTACTGGATATTTTTACGCGGCGGAATCTTGAGCTTTCCGAGACCATAAGGGAAAGGTCTAGAAAAGGGACCCTGCTTTGGGTTCTGGATAGAACCAATACCCCTATGGGTGCACGAATGCTCAGAAAATGGGTAGATCAGCCCCTTCTTAATCCAGATTCTATAAATTTAAGGCTTGAAGCTGTTAGAAACCTGAAGGAAGACCTTATTGTCAGGAATGAAATTATTGAGAACCTTAAAAAGGTGTATGATATAGAGCGTCTGCTGAGCAGGGTTGTCTACGGTTCTGCAAACTGCAGGGACTTAATTGCACTGAAGATGTCCATAGGCAAACTGCCGTATATCAAAGAATGTCTTCTTAAATGCCGTTCCGAACTTCTTCTTTCACTTGCTGAGAGTCTGGATATTCTAGAGGATATAAGGAGCCTCATTGAGGAATCAATTGAGGACGAGCCTCCGGTGTCGGTGAGGGAAGGCGGCATAATAAAGACTGGCTATAATCCTGAGGTTGACACGCTCAGGCAGGCAACCACCCAGGGAAAAACCTGGATAGCCTCGCTGGAAAACAAGGAAAGGGAGCAAACCGGTATTAAGAACCTGAAGGTTGGATTCAACAAGGTATTCGGCTACTATATTGAAGTCACAAAGTCATATTTTAGTCAGGTTCCCGAAAGGTATATAAGGAAGCAGACACTCGCAAACTGTGAGAGGTATATAACGCCTGAACTCAAGGAAATGGAAGAAACCATACTTGGTGCAGAAGAGAAGGTTGTTGAGCTTGAATACAAGCTTTTTGTGCAGGTCAGAGACCATATAGCCGAGCAGGCGGTCAGGATACAGTCGGCTGCAAGAATAACTGCAGTGGCCGATGTTATAGCTTCACTGGCGATGGTAGCCGAGCAGAATAACTATATTATGCCCAGTGTGGATAATTCTGATATTATTGACATAAAGGACGGAAGGCATCCTGTGGTTGAACAGCTGGTCAGCGGCAGTTTTGTACCCAATGATACCTGCCTCAATACTGGCGAAGACAGGTCTGCAATTATTACCGGGCCCAATATGGCAGGTAAGTCTACCTATCTGCGCCAGGTGGCTTTGATAGTGCTCATGGCACAGATTGGAAGCTTCGTACCTGCATCCGGTGCCAGAATCGGTATTGTAGATAGAATCTTTACCAGGATAGGAGCATCAGATGACCTTGGTATGGGGCAGAGTACGTTCATGGTGGAGATGACCGAAGTGGCAAATATCCTGAATAATGCAACCGGTAGAAGCCTTCTGGTGCTGGATGAGATAGGCAGGGGGACAAGCACCTATGATGGGTTAAGCATTGCCTGGGCGGTAACTGAATATGCTGCCGACAAGGAGAGGCTTGGCGCCAGAACATTGTTTGCGACCCATTACCATGAGCTTACAGAGCTTGAAGGAAAAGTCGAGGGAGTTAAGAATTACTGTATTTCAGTCAAGGAAAAAGGCGATGATATAATCTTCCTGAGAAAGATTATTCGCGGAGGGGCTGATGGAAGCTATGGCATACAGGTTGCCAGGCTTGCAGGTGTACCTTATGCTGTAATAAACCGCGCAAAGGAAATTCTGCAGGAGCTTGAGGATGCGGATATAAGCAAGAAGCAAAAGAAAGAGACAGTAAAAGCCGGTAAGACTGTAATCGGACAGGTGGACCTTTTCGGGTACAAGGCCGGAGAAATTGCCGAAGAAATCAGGAGGCTGGACGTGATGTCCATGACACCTATCGATGCATTAAATTATTTATACAAGCTGAAATCAAAAGTAGAAAAGGTATAAGTTGGAATTGTATTTTTTGAATAATTTTAGTAGTATATTAATGGAAAAATTTTAAAATTTAGAATAAGTCATAGCATTTTTTATGCTGGCAGACGGGATTAAAATTGTTTTAAGTTAAGCAGTGGAGAATGAGAGTAATTAACAGGATGTAAAAAATAAAAGATGGAGGTGAACACAGTGGATTCTGTGAGGGATTATGCAGCGTACTATTGTGCAGCTATCCCGGTATGCTTTGTTATTATTATATTTGCAGCAGAAATGTTAAGAATATCAGGTCGAAACCAAGTTCGATTAGTAAGGCTTAAGGATCCACCTAAAGGTTCAGAACCAGAACCGCTGATAAAGTTAGATAAATCGGGTGAATGAAAGCTTAGATGTTTCAAAACTGTTGGAGCAGCTAATAACTATTAGATGCTTCAACAGTTTTTCTATTCATTTTGACTAGTATATTAAGATATTATATAATTGCTTGAAAAGAATGATGGAAACTAGTTTGGGTATTCATTGAAATAAGGAAAGAGGATGAAAAGCATGGGGAAAATAGTTATCCTTGATGAGCATACCGCCAACAAAATAGCTGCCGGCGAGGTTGTAGAAAGACCGGCATCCATTGTCAAGGAGTTATGTGAAAACTCAATAGATGCCGGGGCTACATCCATATCGGTTGAGATAAAAAACGGAGGAGTATCATACATCAGAATTGTGGACAATGGTTCAGGAATAAGCAAGGATGATGTTGAGATTGCCTTCGAAAAGCATTCTACCAGCAAGATAAGGAGCGCCGATGACCTGAATTCCATAACCTCAATGGGCTTCAGGGGAGAGGCGCTGGCTAGTATTGCAGCTGTGTCACGCGTTGAACTTGTAACCAGGACTATGGACAATATAGAGGGCAGCAGAATTACAGTAGAAGGTGGAAATATAGCTCAAAGAGAAGATACAGGATGCCCGGTTGGGACGAGTATTACCGTCAGAGACCTGTTTTTCAACACACCGGTAAGATATAAATTTCTTAAAAAGGATTATACAGAGGCAGGGTATGTCGAAGAAGCGGTTACACGGCTGGCCTTAGGTTATCCGGGAATTTCATTCAAGCTTGTTAATTCGGGCTTACTTGTACTGCAGACTCCAGGCAGCAGTGACCTGCTTTCATGCGCATATAGCATATTCGGCAGTACTACAAAAGCTGCCGTTCCGGTTGGCTATGAGGAAGACGGTATAAGGCTGTCCGGATTGGCTGGGAAGCCGGAGATTGCAAGGGCAAACCGGAGCCGTCAGATGTTCTTTATCAATAACCGGTTTATCAGGAATAAAACTTTGATTACGGCAGTTGAGGAAGCCTACAAGACATTAATACCATCAGGCAAGTACCCTTTTATTATACTGAACATCGCCCTTGACCCCCAGCTTATAGATGTGAATGTCCATCCAACCAAGCAGGAAGTAAGATTTTCTGATGAGAGTAAAGTATTCAGGGTTGTTTACCATGGGGTAAAGAATACTTTGCTGGGAGGCGAAGACCTGGTTCCCAAATTTGAAGACAAGAAGTACGGAACATTTAAGGCAGACCCTGGCGCAAAAGTTTCAGAAGTATACGAACAGGTGCGCCTGGAGAATACGCCGGAAAAGAAGACTAAAACATTTTTTTCTCACGGTTTAAATAATACCATTACTGGAAATAATTATAACAAAGCTGCCCCAGCCGGTTTATCAGGTTCCTCGCAGAACCGGATGCAATCGGCACTCAGGGATGTAGGTACACAATCGGACATACCCGGTCTCCCTGGGGAAAGTGTGGTTGGAGAAGACTCAGCACATAATCTGCAGTTAAAGATAATAGGTACTGTGTTTTCTACCTATATACTTGTTGAGTATGATGACCAGCTTTATATAATTGATCAGCATGCGGCTCATGAAAGGGTCATGTTTGAAAAGCTGGTAAGAGAAATGCGAAAAGGAAACCGAATCTCCCAGATGCTCCTCATACCTGAGATTGTGGAGCTTACACATAAGGAAATAGGGGTTGTAGAGGAAAACAGGGAACTTCTGACCAATATAGGCTTTGAGTTGGAGCAGTTCGGCAATAATACTCTTAAGGTCAGTGCTGTACCGCTCATGTCCGACCGAAGCAGTGTAAAAGAGATTCTTCTGGACTTAATAGACAGTCTAACCGACCTGGCAAGGGGTAAGGAAAGATACCCCGAGGAAACCCTTTTATACAGGGTAGCCTGCAAGAGTGCTGTAAAGGCAAATAGAAATCTCACCAGGGAAGAGATTTCAGGCCTGCTCAGTTCGATGGCAGACTTGGAGAACCCATATACTTGTCCACACGGGAGACCTACTGCAGTAAAGATGTCCAGACATGAAATAGAAAAAAAGTTCGGCAGGACGTGATAGAAGCAAAAGAGGGAATCGAAATGGAGAATAATAAAGTCATAGTAATAGTAGGTCCTACTGCAGTTGGGAAGACCAGGGTGTCGATTGAACTTGCCAAAAGGATAGGCGGTGAAATCATATCTGCAGACTCCATGCAGGTATACAGATATATGGATATTGGTACCGCCAAACCTACACTTGATGAGATGGAAGGTATAAAGCATTATCTGATTGATGTAGTCCACCCAAAGGATGAGTTCAATGCTGCAAAATATAGAGATATGGCCCTGGAATGCATCAGAGAAGTGACTGGGAAAAATAAGATTCCTATTATTGTCGGAGGTACAGGTTTATATGTTAGTACCGTGGTAGATAATATAGAGTTTTCTGAAACAATTGCAGATAAGGAATATAGGGAGAAGCTTCAAGAGACAGCGGATAACCTGGGAACCGGTATACTTTATGAGCAGTTAAGACAGGTTGATAGTAAAGCTGCTGAAAAGATACACCCAAACGATACAAGAAGAATTATACGGGCACTGGAAGTATATAAGTTTACCGGAAAGCCTATCAGCTATCACCAGAAGGTATCCAGGAGAAACCCTCCGGAGTATGATTTTATTATAATTGGCTTGACGATGGACAGGGCAAAGCTTTACGAGAGAATAAACCTTAGGGTCGATAAAATGGTGGCCGAAGGACTTGAGGATGAGGTGAGGGGATTAGTCGATTTGGGGGTGGACTTCAAGGATACATCGATGCAGGGACTGGGTTACAAGGAGATGGCTCAGTACTGCCTGGGTACGAAATCGCGTGAAGAGGTTATAGAAACCATCAAGCGTGATTCCAGGCGCTATGCAAAAAGACAACTTACCTGGTTCCGCAGGGACGAAAGAATTTTATGGATTGACGCTGATGCCCAATTGGAAACTATATTAAAAAAAATACTCAATTATCTTGAAGCAAAGGAGCTGATTATGTAAAATATATTTACCAAGGCATGTTACATTTGGTATTTTGGCTGACAGCCTTGGGTACAATTTATAACCAGATGCAGAATATTTTTTAGAAGCCATAAGTTTAATCTTGTATATACAAATATTAGAAAACAGGAGGCATGAAATGAATAAGAACAGTATCAATCTTCAGGATGTTTTTCTCAATCAGGTCAGAAAAGAACATGTAGGTGTAACAATATATCTAACCAATGGATTTCAGCTTAAAGGCCTGGTAAGGGGATTTGATAACTTTACAGTTATCCTGGACTCGGACGGAAAACAGCAGATGGTATACAAACATGCAATATCTACTATAAGTCCGGCAAAAACAGTAAATATAATGCTTAACAATGAAGTCAAACCCGAATAGGGAAATATACATAAACAGGATTCTTGGATTCAGTTGGGTTTTTATCTCCAACTGAAACTTAGAAGCCGTTATCCAGGGACGTAGCGCCGCTTCTCTCCGAGATGAAGAAGAGGGGAGTCTTAGCGGCGGTAGTCATCGGACAAAGCGAGGACCTTGTCCTCGCTTGTAACTATATCATTATTTATTTTCACAACATTTCCCGCGAGCCGTCATAATTTCAATGCGCGTTATTCTCTATTATTCATATGAGTTGAGAGGGAAATTTAATGAAGGACAAGTCCAGTAGAAAGCAAAAAACAAACCAGCCAAAAAACAAAGTTAAGCTTAGATTAGGCAGAATAGCCATAGTCCTGGGCATACTAGTTTATTTTTTTATGTTTGCTTATTCGTTCTTAGGGCAGCTATTGAAGACCTATATAGTTACCTATGGTGAAATTGAGGAATCACAAAGTGCCGAAGGGTACGTTATACGCGATGAAAAGGTAGTATTTATCAACTACTCAAGCACATTCAAACCTTTAAAAAGCGAAGGCGAACGTGTTCCAAATGGCGCAATAGTTGCTACTGTTTATAAAGAATCTCCTGACCAACTGGAGAAAAAGATAATAGAAATAGAAGATAAAATTCAAACTGCAATCAAGGAGTATGAAAAGAACAGGCAGTTAGGGAAGATTCTTTTCACTGAAGATATAAGCAAGCTGGACCAGGAAATTCAAAATAATGCTTATGAAATCTGCCAGCTTGTTAACCGTAACAGCTTCGAGGATATAATACAGCTCAAACAGGAAATAGACCAGAGCCTTAGGAAAAGAGCAGAAATAAGTGGTGAATTCGGCCCTGCGACTCAATATATTAAGGGCCTGAACAATGAGAAGGGAGAATACGAGAGGAGACTTGCAGCCCTGAGAGAGGATATACGCTCAGACTGTGCCGGGGTCGTATCATATAATATTGATGGTATGGAAGAAATTCTGACACCGGATTCTATCCCTCAATTGAATATTAATCAACTGACAGCACTGGAAGGAAGCTCCCACGAAGATGTGCAAAGGGTATACAATTCGTTTAAGATAGTAGACAACTTCAAGTGCTTCATTGCAGCAGTAATTGAAAAGAAACAGAAAGAACAGAGTATTGGAATCAATCAAAGAGCTTGGCTGAGGTTTCTGGAATCGGAAGAGGAACTTGTTCCTGCAGTAGTCCATCATATTTCAGAGGAAAAAGATGGGCGGTGCCTGGTTACATTTAAAATAACCGATTGTGTTGAGAATCTGTTAAATAACAGGAAGATATCTCTTGATGTGGTTTGGTCAACCTACAGTGGCCTGAAAGTCCCAACCTCCAGTCTGGTAAAAAAGAAATTCATTTCATGTACTATAGAAGATTGGGATAAGAACCTGGGAATAGAAACAGGTGAAGATGTTACTCTGACAATACCGGGAGCTGACGGTAAGCCCCTGCCTGCAACAATCTATTCCATATCAGCCGCTGATGAGGGTAAGACAGTTGTTGTCTTCAAACTCAACACCACAGCTGAAGAACTGGTAGATGGGCAGGAATTAAACATGGTTGTTAACTGGATTTCACATCCATATACAAAGCTTCGGATAGACTCGTTTAAATGTGAAGAGAGGGAAGGTGTCCTGGAGGTGGATGCCAACTATACGAAATTCCGAGAGGTTCAGGTACTTAAACGTAACAGTGAGTACGCAGTAATAAAAGAGGTTTCATCCATTTTTAACAGAGGCATATCATTGTATGATGAGATTATTCTTGATACATCCAGTGTTGAGGAAGGCAGGCAGGTAAGAAAATGGAACTTTTAGACACAAGATTGAAAGAAAGGATAGAAGAAGTCAAATATAGGATTCGAGATGCGGCACTGAAGTCGGGAAGGAACCCTGAAGAAATTATACTGATTGGAGTAACTAAAAATGTAGGCGCCGATTTTGTGAGGAAAGCTGCCGAATTTGGCATAACTCATTTTGGAGAAAACAAGGTACAGGAATTTTTAAGTAAGTGCCAGGAGGTATCAAATGCTAGCTGGCACTACATTGGGAGGCTTCAAACCAATAAAGTTAAATACCTGGTAGGAAGTGTAGAGCTTATTCACTCCATTGATAGACTGAAGCTAGCTGAGGAGATTGATAAAGCTGCCCGTAAGCGGGATGCAGTTGTAAATGTACTGGTACAGGTG
>JAWLGL010000045.1:0-12456 GCA_041685035.1 Clostridia bacterium | reverse complement strand
GAAGTTTTCAGAGATGTGTCCCCGATTACTGATTATACCGGTAATCTGATACTTGAGTTTGTGAATTATTCTCTGGATGAAAGCCCCAAGTACTCAGTAGAGGAGTGCAAGGAAAGGGATGCTACCTATGCAGCTCCACTGAAGGTTAAGGTTCGTCTTATTAATAAGGAAACAGGCGAGGTCAAGGAACAGGAAATCTTTATGGGTGACTTTCCTCTCATGACTGATCAGGGTACATTTATAATAAATGGTGCTGAGAGGGTTATAGTCAGCCAGTTGGTTCGTTCTCCCGGTATCTATTATTCCGCAGAGTTTGATAAGACAGGGAAGCGGCTTTTCAGTGCTACTGTTATACCTAACAGGGGAGCTTGGCTGGAATACGAGACCGATTCAAACGATATCTTTTCAGTGAGAGTAGATAGGACCAGAAAACTGCCTGTAACCGTATTGCTGAGAGCATTAGGATTTGGATCGGATGCCCAGATTATAGATATCCTTGGCGAAGATGAGAGAACACTTGCTACTATTCAAAAGGATAATACAAAAAATGAAGAAGAAGGCTTGCTGGAAATCTATAAGAGGCTGAGACCAGGTGAACCACCGACTGTCGATAGTGCAAAGTCTTTGATTAACCTGTTGTTCTTCGACCCAAAGAGATATGACCTTGCCAAGGTCGGAAGGTTCAAGTTCGATAAAAAGCTTTCCCTTGCGGCAAGAATTAATGGAAACATTGCTGCTGAGACTATTACAGACCCCAGGACAGGAGAAATCCTGGTCGAGGTTGGCAGCAGAATAGATAGAAGTCTTGCCGAGAGGATACAGAATTCAGGAATAAATGAGGTTTATATTGAGATAGAAGGAAGAAAGATAAAAGTAATTGGAAATAAAACGGTGGATATCAACCAGTACCTTGAGTTTGATATAAGCGGGCTGGAGGCTGCCGGTAGAAAAGTCAAGGTTGATGTTCTGATAGATATACTTCAGAACAACAAGTCAAAGGAAAAGATAAAAGCTGCTCTGAATGAAAGAATTGATGAGCTGGTGCCCAAGCATATTACTATTGACGATATAGTAAGTTCAATCAACTATGTGAATAATCTTGCATATGGTATTGGCTCGGTTGATGACATTGACCACTTAGGAAACAGAAGGCTCCGCTCGGTTGGAGAACTTCTGCAAAACCAATTCAGAATAGGGCTTGCGAGGATGGAGAGAGTGGTTAAGGAAAGGATGACTATTCAGGATCTTGATATAGTTACGCCTCAGACCCTTATAAATATAAGACCTGTGTCTGCATCCATAAAAGAGTTCTTTGGAAGCAGTCAGCTGTCACAATTTATGGACCAGACCAATCCGCTTGCCGAGCTTACTCATAAAAGGAGACTGAGTGCCCTTGGACCGGGTGGCCTGAGCAGAGAAAGAGCTGGATTTGAAGTGAGGGACGTACATCACTCTCACTACGGAAGAATGTGCCCCATAGAGACTCCTGAAGGCCCGAATATCGGACTGATTGGTTCGCTGAGTACCTATGCGCGCATTAATGAGTACGGATTCATTGAGACTCCGTACCGTAAGGTTGACAGAAAGAAGAGTACGGTTACCGATAAAATTGTATATCTTACGGCAGACGAAGAAGATGAATATGTAATTGCACAGGCTAATGAACCTTTGGATGACAAGGGGAGATTTCTGGCTAAAAAGGTTACGGTAAGGTTCAAGGAAGAGATACTTGAGGTTGAAGATAAAGATGTAGACTTTATGGATGTTTCTCCCAAGCAGATTGTCTCGGTTGCAACTGCTATGATACCGTTCCTTGAGAATGACGATGCCAACAGGGCTCTTATGGGTTCGAACATGCAGAGACAAGCAGTTCCCCTGATTAAGACAGAGGCTCCAATCGTGGGTACAGGAATGGAGTACAAATCAGCCAAGGATTCCGGGGTAGTAATACTAGCTAAAAATGATGGAGTAATTGAAAAAGTAACCGCTGATGAAATAGTAATAAAAAACAAGGATGGAAAGAAGGATTCATATAGGCTTCTGAAATTTAAGAGGTCCAATCAAGGTACCTGTATAAACCAAAGGACTATTGTCAGAAAAGGAGAAAAGGTGAAGCAAGGCGATGTCATTGCCGATGGCCCGTCAACCGATAATGGAGAACTCGCGTTGGGAAGAAATATACTTGTTGGATTTATGACCTGGGAGGGTTACAACTACGAGGATGCTATACTGATAAGTGAAAAATTGGTTAAGGACGATACCTTTACTTCTATTCATATTGAAGAGTATGAAGCCGAAGCCAGAGATACCAAACTTGGTCCTGAAGAGATAACAAGAGATATTCCCAATGTTGGTGAAGAGGCACTGAAGGACCTTGATGAGAGGGGTATTATAAGAATTGGCGCAGAGGTCATTGCAGGAGATATTCTGGTTGGTAAGGTTACACCCAAAGGGGAGACCGAACTGACAGCTGAAGAAAGGCTTCTGAGGGCCATATTCGGTGAGAAAGCCAGAGAAGTCAGGGATACTTCACTCAGGATTCCCCACGGTGAATCTGGTATTGTGGTAGATGTAAAGGTGTTCTCCAGAGAAAACGGAGACGAACTTTCACCTGGTGTCAACCAGTTGGTGAGGGTTTATGTAGCACAGAAAAGAAAAATATCTGTTGGTGACAAAATGGCGGGAAGACATGGTAACAAGGGTGTAATATCCAGGATTCTTCCCGAGGAGGATATGCCATTCCTGCCCGATGGAACGCCATTGGAAATAGTTCTTAACCCACTTGGAGTACCTTCACGTATGAATATCGGTCAGGTTTTAGAGACACATCTGGGTTATGCGGCTAAGGCACTGGGCTGGAAGGTTGCAACTCCCGTATTTGACGGAGCATCCGAAGAAAATATTGAAGATACTCTCGAAAAAGCGGGACTGATGAGAAACGGGAAAAGTATATTGTATGACGGAAGAACAGGAGAACCTTTCGATAGCCCGGTAACGGTAGGATACATGTATATCCTTAAACTTGCCCATTTGGTAGATGATAAAATTCATGCCCGGTCTACTGGTCCTTACTCACTGGTTACCCAACAGCCTTTGGGAGGTAAGGCGCAGTTTGGAGGACAGAGATTTGGAGAAATGGAGGTTTGGGCACTTGAAGCATATGGAGCTTCCTATACCCTGCAGGAGATTCTGACAGTAAAATCCGATGATATCGTAGGTAGGGTAAAAACCTATGAGTCTATCGTAAAGGGTGAGAATGTACCCGAGCCTGGAGTGCCTGAATCATTCAAGGTTCTTATAAAAGAGCTTCAGAGTCTGGCTCTAGACGTCAAGGTTCTTTCCGAAGAGCGTGAAGAGATAGCAATTAAAGAGTCTGTAGATGACGAGGCTGAAGAATTAACAGTAAACCTTGAGGGACGTGAAGATGAAATACCACTTGGTGATTATAACGACTATGAGGAAGAAGAAATTGCGGGTGAAGAAGATACCGAGACCGAGGACTTTGACATTGAAGACATAGCAGAGCCGGCTGTGATAGAGCAGGACTCTGATGAAGACGACCTGTTTACTGATAAGGACCTGGATGATATCAAGGAAGAATTGAAAGTAGATAAAGAATATTAGAATTGAGGAGACGATGCCATGTTTGAATTAAATAACTTTGATAGTTTACAAATAGGCTTGGCTTCTCCTGAGAAGATAAGGGAGTGGTCTAAGGGCGAGGTTAAGAAGCCGGAGACCATAAACTATAGAACTCTGAAGCCGGAGAGGGATGGTCTGTTCTGTGAAAGGATATTTGGACCGCAGAAGGATTGGGAATGTCACTGCGGAAAATTCAAGAGAGTAAGATACAAGGGAATAGTATGTGACAGGTGCGGGGTTGAAGTTACCCGTTCCAAGGTTAGAAGGGAGCGTATGGGTCATATAGAGTTGGCTGCATCGGTATCTCATATATGGTATTTTAAAGGCATACCAAGCAGGATGGGCCTCATACTTGATATTTCACCGCGTTCACTTGAAAAGGTTCTTTATTTTGCGTCATATATTGTAATTGATCCTGGACAGACGCCCTTATCCAAGAAACAGCTGCTTTCTGAGAAGGAGTACCGTGATAGTATAGAGAAGTTTGGTCACAGGTTCAGGGCTGGTATGGGGGCCGAAGCTATAAAAGAGCTTCTAGCCGAAATCAACCTTGATGAAATGTCGGCTGAGCTTAGGAGTGAATTGAAAACCTCAACCGGACAGAAGAAAATCAGAACAATAAAGAGGCTTGAGGTGGTTGAGGCATTCAAAATGTCTAGTAATAGACCGGATTGGATGATACTTGATGTTATACCTGTAATTCCTCCGGAACTTAGACCAATGGTGCAGTTGGATGGAGGCAGGTTTGCAACGTCTGATTTGAATGACCTTTACAGAAGGGTTATTAACAGAAATAACAGGCTGAAAAGACTGCTTGACCTTGGAGCACCTGATATTATTGTCAGAAATGAAAAAAGGATGCTTCAGGAAGCTGTAGATTCACTTATAGATAACGGTAGAAGAGGAAGGCCAGTTACCGGTCCGGGTAACAGACCGCTGAAGTCTTTGTCCGATATGCTCAAAGGCAAGCAGGGAAGATTCAGGCAGAATCTGCTTGGTAAGAGGGTTGACTACTCAGGCCGTTCGGTTATAGTTGTTGGTCCTGAACTGAAAATATACCAGTGTGGTTTGCCTAAGGAAATGGCACTTGAGCTGTTTAAGCCGTTTGTGATGAAGAAGCTGGTCAATGATGGACTGGCACATAATATAAAAAGTGCAAAGAGAATGGTTGAAAGGGTAAGGAATGAAGTCTGGGATGTACTGGAGGAAGTTATTAAAGAGCATCCCGTGCTGCTCAACCGTGCACCTACTCTTCACAGGCTTGGAATTCAGGCATTTGAGCCGGTATTGGTTGAGGGTAGGGCACTCAAGCTTCACCCACTTGTATGTACAGCATATAATGCCGACTTTGACGGTGACCAGATGGCGGTACATGTACCCCTGTCTGCAGAAGCACAAGCCGAAGCAAGGTTTTTGATGCTTTCAGCTAATAACCTCTTAAAGCCTCAGGATGGAAGACCCGTAGTGGTTCCTACTCAGGATATGGTGCTTGGAAGCTACTATCTGACCATAGAAAGAGAAGGGGCCAAGGGAGAAGGTTTATACTTCAGCTGCCCAGAAGAGGCTTATATGGCATATGATAATGGGTACATCGATTTGCATGCCGTTATCAACGTAAGGGTTTCCAAAATGGTAGATGGAGTGAAGCAGTTTAAGGTTATAAAGGCAACTGCAGGTAAACTTTTGTTTAATGAAGCTGTTCCACAGGATATTGGCTATGTCGATAGAAGTGTTCCAGAAAAATTCTTTGACCTGGAAGTAGATTTTATTGTGGATAGGAAGTCCCTTGGAGAAATTGTGAATAGGTGCATCAAGATTCATGGCACTACACAGACAGCTATTGTACTGGATAAGGTTAAGTCGCTTGGTTTCAAGTTTTCTACCAGAGGGGCAATTACAATAAGCGTTTCAGACATGGTAATTCCGGGTTCCAAAGTAAAAATATTGGAAGAAGCAGATGACAGAATAGATAGAATAGTCAAGCAGTATAAGAAAGGGTTGATATCTAACGATGAAAGATACAACTCTGTAATTAATACATGGACCGAGGCTGTTGAAAACGTAACCGGAGACTTGATGCAGAGCCTTGATAAGTTCAATCCACTGTTTATGATGGCACACTCGGGAGCAAGGGGAAATATCAGTCAGATAAGGCAGCTTGCCGGAATGAGGGGGCTTATGGCTAATACATCTGGTAGGACTATAGAAATTCCTATCAGGTCCAACCTCAGAGAAGGGCTGAATGTTTTGGAGTACTTTACGTCAACCCATGGTTCAAGAAAAGGCTTAGCAGATACAGCTCTCAGGACTGCAGACTCTGGTTATCTGACCAGAAGGCTTGTGGATGTTAGCCAGGATGTTATAGTCAGGGAGGTAGACTGCAGAACCAAGAAAGGAATTGTTGTAGCAGATGTAAAGGACGGAAGTGACGTAATTGAAGAACTAAAAGAAAGACTGGTCGGAAGATATACTCTCGAGAAGATTGTACACCCGGAAACAGGTGAAGTATTGGCCGATACGGATATTATGATAGATGATACGGCTGCAGGAAAGATTATGAATTCAGGCATCAAGAAGATTGCTATTAGATCTGTCCTTACATGCCAGTCCGAATATGGCGTCTGCTCCAAATGCTATGGTTCAAACCTTGCTACCGGAGAGTTGGTCAATGTTGGTGAAGCTGTAGGAATTATAGCTGCACAATCGATAGGTGAACCTGGAACACAGCTGACAATGAGAACCTTCCACACAGGTGGAGTTGCCGGAGAAGACATAACTCATGGTCTACCCAGGGTGGAAGAACTATTTGAAGCTAGAAAACCGAAGGGACTGGCAATAATATCCGAAATCAGCGGAAAAGTAAAGATTAATGATAGCAAGAAGAAGAGAGAGATAGTGGTTGCCACCGAGGATGGTGATTCCAGGACCTACCTTATACCATATGGTTCGAGGGTAAAGGTTGAAGACGGTGAAACCATTGAAGCTGGGGATGAGTTGACAGAAGGTTCGGTTAATCCGCATGATATCCTGAAGATTAAGGATGTCAAGGGTGTCCAGAAGTATCTGCTTCAGGAAGTGCAGAAGGTTTATAGGATGCAGGGTGTTGATATCAACGATAAGCATATAGAGGTTATAGTAAGACAGATGCTGAGAAAGGTTAAGGTTGATGACCCTGGAGATACAAGCCTTCTCCCCGGGGCAACAGTTGATATGTTTGACTTTGAAGAGGAAAACGCAACGGCAGCTGCTGAAGGTAAGCAGCCTGCAACAGGAAAGCGAACGCTTCTCGGAATAACAAAAGCGTCCCTGGCGACCGAATCCTTCCTGTCGGCGGCATCGTTCCAGGAAACCACCAGGGTGCTAACTGAAGCCGCCATAAAGGGAAAGATAGACCCGCTGGTTGGACTCAAGGAAAATGTAATCATAGGGAAGCTGATTCCGGCAGGGACTGGAATGAGCAGGTACAAAGATATAAGTATCAGCACAGTTACAGAATAAACCAAGAGTCAGCGCCCTGCAGCTTGGGCGCTGACTCTTATAGGAATAAAGTTCTTGCAGGGTTTGGGCGGCTGAAAGCAGATGAAGGTACTCTGAGCTTATTGTCTTGACATGTATGAAGTCAAGTGGTAAAATATCATCTGTTCGCTCTCAAACAAATAGACAAAAACAGATTTAGTTGTCTAATCCAATTACTGACCACCAGTAAGGGGGATACAGGATGACAGAGGCACTAAATAAATACAAGAAAAAAATTGGACTGAAGGAATGCCGGAAGGCGATTGAAGCTGGTAAGGTTGCAAAAGCGTTTATTGCGCAGGATGCAGACCAGAACCTACTTGAAAGCTTTGTTAACCTTTGCAAGGATAAATCTGTTGAAATAATATATATGGATTCAATGAAAAACCTTGGGAAAGCATGTGGAATAGATGTAGGTGCATCTACTGTAGTTTTAATTAAGGAAGAGTAGACGGCGCTAAGCGATTTATAATAATTTTAAGTATATTAATAGTGGAAGGAGGTGAGTGAATGCCAACGTTTAACCAGTTAACCAGGAAAGGTAGAGAGGTAATAAAGAAGAAATCAACCGCTCCTGCACTTTTGAAGGGCTTAAATTCTCTGAAAAAAAAGCATACGGACCTTGATTGCCCCCAGAAGAGGGGAGTGTGTACTGTGGTTAAGACAACAACACCTAAAAAACCTAATTCAGCTTTGAGAAAGGTTGCAAGGGTAAGATTAACCAATGGTATTGAGGTTACCTCATACATTCCCGGTATAGGGCACAACTTGCAGGAGCATAGTGTTGTCCTGATAAGAGGTGGAAGAGTTAAGGATCTTCCTGGCGTGAGGTACCATATAGTCAGAGGTACACTTGATACAGCAGGTGTTTCAAACAGAATGCAGGGAAGGTCAAAATACGGAGCAAAGAGACCCAAGAAATAGCTATTAGCTGTTGGCTGTTAGCTATTGGTAAAAAGCCAAGAGCCAAAGGCCAAAAGCCATAAGCCATTTAAGTGCAAGGGTTAACATAGATTATGTGTTAAGAACGAGCACTGACGGGTTAAATCTCGAGTACCTTCTAGAAACTGAAATTCCAAAGACTAGTACGGATATTTCAGATTAATCTAGAGCAAAAAAGGAGGGAAGAATAGTGCCAAGAAAAGGATTTATACCAAAAAGAGATGTGCTGGCTGACCCGATTTACAATGACAAGGTAGTAACCAAACTGATAAATAAATTAATGTTAAGTGGGAAAAAGGGAGCAGCTCAGAAGATTTGCTATGAAGCATTTGATATTATTAAGCAGAAAACCGGAAAGGACCCGCTTGAAGTTTTTGAGCAGGCTATGAACAATATTATGCCTGTTCTTGAGGTAAAGGCAAGGAGTGTTGGTGGTGCAACCTATCAGGTGCCGATAGAGGTTAGACCCGATAGGAGACAGACCTTAGGTCTGAGATGGCTTGTTGATTTTGCAAGAAAAAGAAATGAGAGGACAATGAGGGAGAGGCTTGCCGGAGAAATACTTGATGCTTCAAATAGTGCCGGCAGCTCGGTCAAGAAAAGGGAAGATACTCATAAAATGGCAGAAGCAAACAAGGCATTTGCACATTACAGATGGTAATACAATTTATACACAATAAGATAAAACTTCATGTTGGCATCTCGTTTAGGAAAGGAGGAGAGTTATGCCAAGACAGTTCCCATTGGAGAAAACAAGAAATATAGGTATTATGGCACATATAGATGCAGGAAAGACTACTACCACAGAAAGAATACTGTTCTATACAGGCAGGGTTCACAAGATGGGAGAAGTCCATGAAGGTGCAGCAACCATGGATTGGATGGAGCAGGAGCAGGAAAGGGGCATTACCATCACTTCTGCTGCCACTACTACCCAGTGGAATGACACCAGAATTAATATTATTGATACGCCAGGCCACGTGGATTTTACGGTTGAGGTAGAGAGGTCATTAAGGGTACTTGATGGCTCAGTAGCACTTTTCTGTGCTAAAGGCGGAGTTGAACCGCAATCTGAAACTGTATGGAGACAGGCAGACAAGTATCATGTTCCAAGAATGGCATATGTAAACAAGATGGACATCATGGGAGCAGACTTTTTCAATGTTATACAGATGATGAAGGATAGACTTGGAGCAAATGCCGTACCTATTCAACTGCCAATTGGTAGAGAAGACCAGTTTAAAGGTATTATTGACTTGGTTGAATTAAAAGCACGATACTATCTTGACGAGCTGGGGAAAAATTATGAAGATGGTCCTATTCCTGATGAAATGGCTGAACAGGTAGAAGAATACAGAAATCTTTTACTGGAAGCTGTAGCTGACCAGGACGAAGAACTCATGATGAAATACCTTGAGGGTGAGGAAATTTCCGAACAAGAAATCAGAAGGGCTATAAGGAATGCAACAATTAATGTAAAGATTATTCCTGTGGCCTGTGGTTCTTCATATAGGAATAAGGGAGTGCAGTTTCTGCTGGATGCAATTGTTGATTATATGCCGTCTCCACTGGATGTTCCTCCGGTGAGCGGAGTATCGGTAGACGGAGAAGAGGAGTACAAGAGGAAGGCCAGCGATACTGAGCCGTTAGCAGCACTTGCATTCAAGATAATGGCCGACCCGTTTGTCGGAAAGCTCTGTTTCTTCAGGGTATATTCGGGTACGCTTAAATCAGGTTCCTATGTGCTGAACTCTACCAAAGGTACCAAGGAGAGGATAGGCAGACTGCTCCAAATGCATGCAAATCATAGAGAAGATGTAGACATGGTTTACTCTGGAGATATTGCAGCTGCAGTGGGCATGAAAGAAGTTAGTACGGGAGATACACTCTGTACTATAGATAGCCCTATTATCCTTGAGTCAATGGACTTCCCAGAACCGGTGATTTCAGTTGCAATAGAGCCCAAGACAAAGGCGGGCCAGGAGAAGATGAGCATTGCTCTGCAGAAGCTATCTGAAGAAGACCCGACGTTCAGGGCTTATACAGATCATGAGACCGGCCAGACCATCATACAAGGTATGGGAGAGCTCCATCTTGAGATAATTGTCGACAGGATGATGAGAGAATTCAAAGTTGAGGCCAACGTAGGTAAACCCCAGGTTGCCTACAAAGAAACCATTAAGAAAACCGTTAAGGCCGAAGGTAAGTTTGTTCGTCAGTCAGGTGGCCGCGGACAGTATGGCCATGTCTGGATTGAACTGGAGCCACAGGAGCATGGAGCAGGCTACGAGTTTGTTAACAAGATAGTTGGAGGAGTAATCCCCAAAGAGTATATACCGGCAGTGGATGAAGGAATAAGGGATGCACTTGGAAGCGGCGTATTGGCCGGGTACCAAGTGGTTGACATTAAGGCAACATTATATGACGGTTCATTCCACGAGGTTGATTCATCGGAAATGGCATTCAAGATAGCTGGTTCCATGGCATTTAAGGAAGGTGCCAGAAAAGCCGAACCGGTACTCCTCGAGCCTATTATGAGGGTTGATGTTGTCGTTCCGGAAGAGTATATGGGTGACGTAATTGGGGATATAAATTCGCGAAGAGGAAGAATTGAAGGTATGGAATCCAGGTCCGGGGCTCAGGTTGTTAAAGGATTTGTGCCTATGTCCGAGATGTTCGGATATGCGACTGACCTTCGTTCAAAGACACAAGGAAGAGGAATCTATACTATGCAGTTTAGTCACTACGAGGAGGCTCCAAAGTCGGTTAAGGATACAATAGTAACCCAAAGGACTACTACTCCCAAGGAGTGATGATATCTGGTGGAATATATGAATATATAGTCTAGAATATTCCACCAAATTAAACTGTTGCAATTCAATAAGACTCGGTATAAAATTATGGTTAAAATGGATTTTACACCATATAAAAACCAAAAATGTGTAAGGACAAATACCTTAAACATATAAAAAGGAGGAATCATAAAGATGGCAAAAGCTAAATTTGAAAGAACTAAACCCCACGTTAATATTGGAACCATTGGACATGTTGACCATGGTAAAACTACCTTAACAGCTGCTATTACAAAGGTACTTGGTTTTCAGGGCAGGGCTCAGTTTACAGCCTATGACCAAATTGACAAGGCTCCGGAAGAAAGAGAAAGAGGAATTACCATTTCAACTGCACATGTTGAGTATGAAACCGACAACAGGCACTATGCACATGTTGACTGTCCGGGACATGCTGACTATGTTAAAAATATGATTACCGGGGCAGCTCAGATGGACGGTGCAATACTTGTTGTTTCGGCAGCAGACGGCCCTATGCCTCAGACTAGGGAGCACATACTTCTGGCAAGCCAGGTTGGAGTAAAGTATATTGTTGTTTTCCTCAACAAGGTTGACATGGTTGATGATGAAGAATTGATTGAGCTTGTTGAAATGGAGTTGAGGGACCTCTTAAACAAATACGAATTTCCTGGAGACGATATCCCGATAGTTAGGGGTTCGGCACTGAAGGCTCTGGAATCTACAGGAACAAGCCAGGACGCTGCTGAATATAAGCCTATCCTTGAGCTTATGGAAGCAGTTGACAAGTATATTCCAACACCAAAGAGGGATACAGACAAACCGTTCCTGATGCCAGTTGAAGATGTATTCACAATAACCGGCCGTGGAACAGTTGCAACCGGTAGGGTTGAAAGAGGAGCCATAAAGGTATCTGATGAAGTTGAAATAGTTGGACTTATGGACCAGCCCAGGAAGACCGTTGTCACGGGAGTTGAGATGTTCAGAAAACTCCTTGACCAAGCAATAGCAGGAGACAATGTCGGAGCTCTCTTAAGAGGTATACAAAGAACTGATATTGAGAGAGGCCAGGTTCTTGCAAAGCCGGGTTCAATTAAGCCGCACACACACTTCAAGGGCCAGGTTTACATTCTGACCAAGGAAGAAGGCGGAAGACACACACCGTTCTTTAATGGCTATAGGCCTCAGTTCTACTTCAGGACAACTGATGTTACCGGTGTAGTTGATTTGCCTCAGGGAACAGAGATGGTTATGCCTGGTGATAATATTACAATGACAATTAAGCTGATTACACCTATCGCAATTGAAGAAGGACTCAGGTTCGCTATCCGTGAAGGCGGAAGAACAGTTGGAGCCGGAGTAGTAACAGGGATTGTCGAGTAACTACAAAAATCAAAAACTCCTACAGGAAACTGTAGGAGTTTTTTGTGTTCTATCTAGCATGTTTTCCATGGAAGGAAAAGTTTTCGCGCCGCTTATAAAGCGGATGAAAGCTGTCTCCAGAGACCAGAGTTATGTCAAAATAACCGTCCCCGTGAAAGGAGGGACT
>JAWLGL010000044.1:0-12574 GCA_041685035.1 Clostridia bacterium | reverse complement strand
GTTGGCCAGCGCTATATTCTTTTTTGCCTTAATTGCCTCAACAGTGGGCAGAAGTCCTACGGTTCCAACCAGTGAAGTAATAACCGTATCGACGCTCTCAAGCGCTGCGGCCTCAACAAGCCCATCCAGGCCGGAATATACCCTTGTGGGTGTATCGGCAATTGCAGACTTTAATTCCCGGGCTTTTTCCTCATTTACTACACATACTATTTCGGGAGCGAATTCCCTTACCTGCCGCTCCAAGAGCTGAACACTTGTATTGGTGGAAAGGGCTTTTACCTTTACTCCCTTCATCCCCTTTATTACCTCAAGGCTTTGTCTTCCTATAGAACCTGTAGACCCTAGTATAGATACTGCTTCGACCATATTATTATATCTCCTCCATATGTCTGAATATGTTCTTCATTCCAAACCTGTTACATAAGCAGCTGCAGGTAATAATAGACTGCCGGTGCCGCAAGCAGAATACTATCAAACCTATCAATAACTCCTCCATGGCCGGGCATGATATTTCCAAAGTCTTTAATACCTGTGGAACGTTTTATAGCTGATGCAACCAAATCACCTACCTGCGATATTGACGAGGTAATAATTCCAAGTAATATGTAGTGAACAGCCGGAATGTTTATATTATAAAGACTGTTAATGGTCAAACCATATGCCAGTATGACCAGTGTACAGATAACCGTTCCACCAACTGACCCTTCTATTGTCTTTTTGGGACTAAGGTCAGGCGTTAACTTTTTTCTTCCCATAAACTTCCCTGTAAAATATGCCGCTGAATCGGTTACCCATCCTCCTATCAGTATAAGCCATATAAGCAAACTGCCGTTGTCCATATTTCTGGTAAGTACGATGAAGGATAAAAGAATAGTAATATATATGATTCCAAAAATTGTGACTGATATATCAATGAAGTTAATTTTGTTACTTGAAAAAACCATGTGCAGAAATAGAATCAGTAATACAACAGCAAAGACTATATTCATCAGCCACAGGTCATTTAATGTCCTTATCATTCCACAAAAAAGTATGTATATGACCGAAAAGTATCCCACCCAGGCAACAGGCTTCAAACCAGCTGTTTTGAAAGCTCCATACAGCTCGTATAAAGCCATGAGGGCCACAACTGCAATTACTATATTAAAGAATGCGCCGGGCAGTGCCAGAACAACCACCAACAGTATTAAGCCTAAAAAAGCGCTGATAAGTCTTGAAGCCATTTGTTAGATTCCTCCAAACCTTCTTTCTCTATACATGTAGTCTTCAATAGCTTTAATCAAGTGTTTTTCACTGAAATCATGCCATTGTAACTTAACGAAATACAGCTCTGAGTAATCAAGCTGCCATAAAAGGAAATTACTCAGCCTGTTTTCACCACTTGTTCGTATTAGCAAGTCGGGGTCAGGAATCCCTCGCGTATACATGTAGTTGGATAATACCTCTTCAGTGATATCATCTCTGCTGAACTCCCCAGCTTCTACGTCTTTACAAACAGCCTTTACGGCATTTACAATTTCATTTCTACTGCCGTAATTGAGAGCTATATTAAACCACAGCCCTGTGTTCTCTTCAGTTGATTTTTCAACTTTTATTATTTCATTTCGAATGTCTTTTGGCAATCTATTTATGTCACCTAGAACCTTAATTTTAATATTGTTTTCTGCAAGTTCTTCATTAGCCTGGCTCAGGAATTCCCTCAGAAGTTCCATCAGTGCATCGACTTCAGCCCTTGGCCTTTTCCAGTTCTCAGTTGAGAACGCATACACTGTCAGGTACTTTATTCCTAATTGTCCGCACTTTAGCACAATACGTTTTAAAGTCAGGGCTCCTTCCCTGTGTCCAATTATTCTTGGGACATGCCTTTTACCGGCCCATCGTCCGTTTCCGTCCATAATTATTGCAATGTGCTCGGGGAGTGTTTCAGGAGAAAATCCCTTATCTGCCTTGATATTCAGTTCAATTCCAAATAAATCCCTTATTATACCCTTCATGTTTACCACTCCGCCTTAGTTATTGGGATTAAAAATTCACCCCTCCTCCAGGAGGGGTTGGTGAGTTTTTATAAAATACTATGACCGGTCATTTGCGTTTATTCCGTATTACTGACCAACAGTTGTACCTTTCGGTCTGAAATCCGGCTAACCTTCAATACCCTTGACTCGGGAGACGGTTGTCGCCCACTTTTCCAAGGTGGAGATGTTAAAACTACCTCTATCTCGTCAACCCCGTGCAATTTAAGGATACCTTCAGCTTTCTCGAGCTTATACCCTGTCAAATCCGGCAGCAACCGGCTCACACCTCCATAATTTCCTTTTCCTTATTCCCAATTATCTTATCAGTCTCTTCAACATGTTTATCTGTGAGTTTCTGAATATCATCCTCAATATTTCTCAAATCGTCTTCAGTCAGTTCACCATCTTTTTTCTGCTGTTTGAAATGTTCCAATGCGTCCCTTCTTATTGACCTTACTGCAATTTTCGATTCTTCTCCCCTTTTTCTAATGCCCTTGACCAATTCTTTTCTTCTCTCCTCAGTAAGCTCGGGGAAAATAAGTCTCAGTACCTTGCCGTCATTATTAGGATTAATACCTATCTCAGATTTTTGAATTGCTTTTTCTATATCCTTGAGCAAGTTTACATCCCATGGCTGAATCATTAATATACGGGCTTCAGGAACAGAAACATTTCCCAACTGTGTAATTTTAGTGGGCACACCATAGTAATCGACCATAACTTTATCAAGTATTGCCGGATTTGCTCTTCCGGCTCTAATTGCTCCAAGGTCTTCGTTAAGTACCTGGAGAACTTTCTGCATTTTTTCCTCAATAGGTTTATATATTTCCATATTCATATAATCCCTCCTAATTGATAAAGGTTCCTATTTTTTCACCCATGATTACCTTAACAATATTCTCGGATTCATGGAGGCCAAAAACTATCAAGGGAATATTGTTATCCATACAAAGAGATGTAGCTGTAGAATCCATTACTCCAAGTCCTCTATTCAATACATCAATGTATTCAAGAGAGTCAAACTTCTTTGCATTTGGATTCTTCTCCGGATCACTGTCATAAACACCATCAACCTTCTTGGCCAGCAATATAACCTCTGCATCAATTTCAGCTGCTCTAAGGGCGGCAGTGGTATCTGTAGAGAAGAATGGATTTCCAGTACCGCCTGCGAAAATTACTACTCTCCCCTTCTCAAGGTGTCTTATTGCCCTTCTTCTTATATAGGGTTCAGCTATCTGCCTCATCTCAATTGCCGCCTGTACTCGGGTCTCAAGGCCTCGGGATTCCAAAGCATCCTGCAGTGCGAGAGCATTAATTACTGTAGCAAGCATACCCATATGGTCTGACGTTGTCCTGTCCATACCTTTGCCCAGTCTGCCTCTCCAGAAATTCCCACCTCCTACAACTATGGCAATCCTAACTCCAATATCAGACACTTCAACAATCTTCTCCGAAATTCTTGATAACGTTTCGGTATCTATCCCTCTGCCTTCTTTGCCTCCAAGGGCTTCACCGCTTATCTTTAACAGCACTCTTTTATACTTTGGCGTTTGCATCTGGTTATTACCCCCACAATAAAAAATATTTCTATACTTTTTCCAAAATTCCTTCATTCCTGACTAAAAAATTCCTGCGTTGAGAAATATAAAAATAATTTGTTTTCTGTTTCGTATGTATTACTTTAGCTTCTAAATTTGCGGCCTGGAGTAAAACAATTGGTTGTAATGCAATAAAAAAGGAACACAAAGTGTTCCTTTTTTATTGCTTGATTTGCTTCATTACCTCTTCAGCAAAATTTTCTTCATTCTTTTGAATACCTTCACCCTTTTCAAATCGTGCAAATCTTCTGATGTTGATATTCTCTCCTATAGCTGCTATCATCTCGTTTACCAGCTGCTGAACAGTTTTATCAGGGTCTTTTATAAATGGCTGCTCCAGTAGGCAAATCTCCTTATAGAACTTATCAATCCTACCCTCAACCATTTTATCAACAATGTGTTCAGGTTTACCTTCATTTAAAGCTTGTGCCCTAAGAATTTCCCTCTCCTTTTCGATTGCCTCCTGTGGAACATCTTCTCTCCTGATGTACTCCGGCTTACTGGCAGCAATCTGCATACAAATATCCCTCACAAAATTCTTAAAGTCCTCATTCTGCGCTACAAAATCAGTCTCACAATTCACTTCGGCAAGGACACCTATCCTTCCTCCTCCGTGTATGTAAGAATCTACAATACCCTCTGCAGCTGTTCTGCCTGCCTTCTTTGCAGCAGCAGCAAGTCCTTTTTCTCTTAAAAAATCAACCGCCTTATCCATATTCCCTTCGGTCTCAACCAAAGCTTTCTTACAGTCCATCATTCCTGCTCCGGTTCTTTCTCTAAGCTGTTTTACCATTTCAGATGTTATCATCATATCCCTCCAGTCATATCAATATGAAATTTACAATATTACTACCCAAAAAATCAAAAGCCATGAAATTATGTCTTCCTTGAGGAAGACATAATTTCATATAGTTAATTCTATGCTTTATCCGCTTCCTCAGCGTTTTCTTCAAGCTCTTCGGCAGGATTCTCTTCGGGCTCCTTATCTTCTTTCTTCGAAGCCTTTTTCTGAATCTTCTCCTCAGACTTTACTTCTTTTTTTGAAACCTTTTCTTCTTCCTTTTCTTCTGGTTTCTCATCAGCCTCTTCTTCTGCTGCTTTTTGGGCTGCCTTCTCTTCGGGCTTTGATTCTGTCACCTCAGCTTTTTTTGCAGCTTTCTCTTTAATCTTAGGTTCTGCTGCCTCAGCTTTTTCTGCCGCTTTCTCTTCAGTCTTAGGTTCTGTTTTCTCTACTTCCTTCTCTACTTTATCTTCAGCTTTCTTTTCTGCTTTCGCTTCCGGCTTCTTCTGAACCTTTTCTTCTACCGGTGGTTCATCTTTTTTTACAGCCTTCTCCTCAACAGTTTTTTCAGCCTTCACCTGCGGCTTTTCACGAACCAACTCCCTTGCCGTATCACTCTTTGCCTCTGAAGCTTCATTTTCTTCTCTTGCTTCAACCTTTCCTTCCCTTCCTTCGATAACTGCATCAGCTACTTTCGCTGCAATAAGCTTTACAGCCCTTATAGCATCATCATTTCCGGGAATTACATAATCAACTTCATCAGGGTCACAATTAGTATCAACAATAGCCACTATTGGTATACCCAAACGTCTGGCTTCCAGAATAGCAATATGCTCTTTTTTGGGGTCTACCACAAAAAGTGCCCCAGGTTGTTTTCTCATTTCCTTAATACCGCCGAGATATTTACTGAGTTTCTCCATCTCCGCTTTTAACTTAATTACTTCTTTCTTGGGTAAAACACTGAATGTGCCATCTGACTCCATAGTCTCAAGTTTATTGAGCCTGTCGATTCTCTTTCTTATTGTCTTGAAGTTCGTAAGCATACCACCCAGCCATCTCTGATTAACAAAGTACATTTCACATCTCTGGGCTTCTTCCTTAATAGAATCCTGAGCCTGCTTCTTTGTTCCTACAAAAAGTACGCTCCGGCCATTACCCGAAACCTCTTTAACGAAATTGTAGGCTTCTTCAACCTTCTTTACTGTCTTTTGCAGATCAATAATATATATACCGTTTCTTTCGGTAAATATATACTCTGCCATTTTGGGATTCCATCTCCTGGTTTGGTGTCCAAAGTGAACTCCAGCTTCCAAGAGCTGTTTCATTGAAATTACTGCCAAAATAATACACCTCCAAATTGGTTTTATCCCTCCGCCCAGTTCATTATCAACAGGAGCTTTTAGAAGCACCACCCGATGATTCCCTGTGCGTGCGATTTCGACAAGTAGTATAACATAATAGTTTTCTTATAGCAATATTTTTTTGCTGTATCCACCGAAACGAATTCACTGCTTGTTTCAGTAGTTGTATACTAAAATGTGTTTAAATTTATTAGTAAATGTATTAGAATAGTATATAGGTACTGTATAAAACGTGAGTCAAAACAGTATAACAAATCTAATATGTAAATGTGGTGAAACATGTATCTGGATGAATTAAAGAAAGTACTTCATGAAGGATTCCTCATTAGAACCCAGTATAGTGCATCTGATCGTCAGCAGTATAATATTATACGTTCAATTTACGATGATACTATTATAATTAACCTTAACAGACCTATGGACAATTCAAGCAATACTCAGGGCCGGGAAATACTACTAAGGCTTCGCAGCCCTGAGGCTGAATATGTTGCCAAGGGAAAGATACTGGATGTCAGCGACTCCCTTCCGCTTACCGGTAAGGTTAAACTGTTTGATGTCTCCAGGTACATAAACCAGCGAAGGTTTGACAGATACCTTACTGACTATGGTTGTATCATAAAGGACTCCACCCATGGAATCGGAGTAAGGTCTTTTGTCAGGAACATAAGCCTTGCCGGATTATATCTGGAATCTGATATTGAGTTTGACACCGGCATGGAGGTCAAATTGGACATGCTTACATCTAAAGGCACTGTTATATGTCTTAATGGTAAAATTATAAGAAAAGATGATTTAGAGGAAGGCAAAAAAGGTTACGGCATTAAGTTCAAAGATAATTCATCCGAATATCTTATGAATTTGGAGTCTCTTGTTAAGCAGCTGGAGGAAGTAGAATTTTCCCTGTTGAATGAATGGCAGAAAAAAGAGAATATTAATACTATCAAAGCTGGTATTGGACTAAAAGTTCTGATAGTTGACGATATCAAAATTACACGGTTATACCTTAGAAACATTATTCACTCCTGTGGTATTACTGAAATTTATGAGGCTTCAAACGGCAATGATGCAATCCAGAAGATTTCTGTATATAATCCTGATATTGTTACCCTGGATATTTCCATGCCAGGCATTGACGGGATTGAAGTTCTCAAACATATGAAAGGCTTGAATTATACACCTAGAATAATTGTTGTATCTGCATTTGGAGATGACTACTTAAATGAGAAACTGGCTCCTCTCGGTGTGAGATACATGCTATCCAAGCCTTTTGAAGAATCCAGGCTTAGAGGAATAATATCTGAAATCTGTGAGGAGGATTTATCATGAAAGACCATATTCTTTGCCAGATACTAACCAAACAGTCGCCTGTCATAACAAAGGTATCAAACTACCCCGACTGGATTGCAAATAATGTCCTTGATGTTGATGGAGAAAACATACATATTGAGTTCCGTTCAGAATATCTCAAGCTGCTGCTTACTGTTGGTGACAGCCTTAATATGAAATTCCAACGCGATAATATTGAATATACCATAACAGGTTTTGTCGAAAACATATTAATAGCCACTCCCCCTCGTGTGGTTGTCAGGGTTGAGAGCATAATTTCCAACGACAATAACAGAAAGTTCTCAAGATGGAATATTAACATGCTCTGCAGAATAGTACCGTCAGATGAGCAGTATAAAATTCAGGGCATAACAACCGACATAAGCGAGGGCGGCATTGCAATGGTTTCATATGCCGATTTCAATGTAACGGAACTGGTTGAAGTTGAGATTATAACATCTGATAATGATGTATTGAAGTTTCGTGGTAATATCAGAAGATTAGAGGCAAAGTTAAACAATCATATTCAGTATGGAATAGAAATTGTGGACATAGACCCAGAGAATAAATCCATACTTGAAAAAATAATTTCCAATATAAAACCCCAAGCTAAAGAAGGCGGTTGTTATGGAGCATAATAAGATATTCTTCTGCTTTTACTGTGGAAAAAAAACCGAGCTGATATACAAGGATGTCCGCAGGCCTGTTAATGGCAAAATGACGACTATAAACAATGTTCCCCTCTTCTCTTGTAAAAGCTGCAGGGAAGTATTCTTTCCTGCATTCGTCATACAGGTGCTGAATAAAATACAAAGGCTGGAGTTGGACTCCAGCCGGTACAGCTTCGAAGATATATGCAAAAGCACTGAAAATTGTGATTCCTTTTAACTCTATTTAATCTTTCTAAACAAACCTATTACCTTTCCCAGAATAGCTACATCCTTTACGAATATGGGTTCCATATACTGATTCTCGGGCTGCAGCCTTATATAAGTCTTTTCCTTGAAAAATCTCTTTACTGTCGCTTCATCTTCAATCATGGCAACTACAATATCCCGATTTGCAGCATGAGACTGTTTTTTTACTAAAACAAGGTCACCATCCAGTATACCCGCATCAATCATACTTTCACCCTTTACGCTGAGCATAAAAACGTCAGAGTTCTGTGTATATTCGACCGGAAGGGGGAATGTATCCTCGATGTTCTCAACAGCAAGAATAGGTTGTCCGGCAGTTACTTTGCCTATAACCGGTACATCAACCATTTCCTTATAAAAACCATTAGCCTTCCTGACTGAGCTTCCATCCTTATTTCCACCGTTCAATACCTTTAAAGCTCTGGGCTTTGTAGGGTCTTTCTTTATTAGTCCCTTTTTCTCTAGTCTCTTCAAATACCCATGTACTGTTGAAGTCGATTTAAGGCCAACAGCCTGGCATATTTCCCTAACTGATGGTGGGTATCCCTTTTCGTGAATTTCTTTATCCAAAAAATCCAGAATCATTTTCTGTTTATTGCTGATTTTGCTGCTCAAGTTCTTCACCATCCAATTAATTTCGCTTTTTTGATAATTATACCATACTTCTGAGAAAAATCAAACTAATGTTCTCATTTTCTCTTTCTTGAATTTTACCTGCAAAAACACCCTCCGCCCGTAAACTCTCTTATAATTGAATTTATAGGGATTTCCTCGGGGCTAACAGGCAACAAGTAGCTAAGGAAATTTATCAGTCGTTTAGCTTCAGCATATTCAATATGAGTTCTGTCTATGGAATTCAGCAGTGGCTCGGCAAACGACTTGAGAATACTCAGTTCATAAATCAGAGCTGAATTGAACATAACATCAGCTTCCTCCTGGAAGGGGAAGATATAGCTTTCCTCACCTCTTCTCACTGACGGCCACATCTTGATTGTGGACAGGGCACTGTGGCCCCTGAACTGGTTATCCCTCACTATCCTGCGAATTATCCTTGTATCGGTTGTAGGTATTCGGTTATGGTCGTCAACACTCAGTGATGTCAGCGCACTGACATAGATTTTGAATTTATTCTCTCTGGGAATCAATGAAGTTAATCTCTCATTCAACCCGTGAATGCCTTCAATTATAATTGGCTGATTCTTATCAATTTTCAATTTGACTCCTTCTTTTTTCCTGGCACCTGCTGTAAAATCAAATATAGGCATCTCAATTTCCCTGCCCTCGATTAGAGCGCTCAAATGTTCATTAAAAAGCTTTACATCAACCGCATCTATAGATTCAAGGTCATATTCGCCATTTTCATCCCGAGGAGTTCTATCCCTGTCAAGGAAGTAGTTGTCCATGGAAATCATTATAGGTTTAAGGCAATTCACTTGCAGTTGGATACCCAGCCTTTGTGCAAAAGTTGTTTTTCCGGATGATGACGGGCCGGCAATCAATATCAGCCTTACTTGTGGGTTTTCGGCAATCAAATCTGCAATCTGGGCAATCTTTTTTTCATGCAGAGCTTCAGAAATCCTGATAATTTCTCCGATTTTACCAGCTTTTATTATATCATTGAGCATGCCTACATTTTCAATCTGCAGGATTGAGCCCCACCTTTTAAATTCGAGAAAAATGTTGAACAGTTTTTTATTTTCTATAAAAGCAGGAAGTTCCAATGGAGCTGACTTATCCGGAAATCGGAGAATAAACCCTGGCGGATAATACTTTAGTTCAAACAGCTTCAGGTAACCGGTGTGCGGTACATGATAACCATGGTAGCAATCTGTCCATTCCCCGCACTTATAGAAGGTTATATGCGGTTTTTCCCTATGCTCGACAAGATGAGCAAGGTCTGTACGGCACTCCTTTTCGCATATTTCCTTAGCCTCTTCGATTGGAACAACTTCTCTTATAAATGGCAGTTCTATCTTTACAATTTCATGCATTCTCTGCTCAATTTTTTGAAGCATTTCTTCGGTAAGCAGTTCCTTATATTTAAACTCACAGTACAAGCCTTTACTGAGCGAGTGGCAAACAACCGTTTTGCTTTCCGGATACAGTTGAGATGCCGCCATATTTAAAACAAATGCCAGGCTTCTTCTGTAAATCCTCATCCCGTCTTCATTGGTCATGTCTAAAAATTTTACGGAGCAGGGCCTGTTTACTTCATATATCAACCCTTTAACCTCATTATCAACGAGAGCACCTACAATAGGTGACTTGAAACCATCCTCGTAATCCCTGCTAACTTCCAGCAGAGTTGTTCCCTTCTCTACTTCAACCGCTTTATTTTCCCCAATTAATACTTTAACCGTATTAACACCTTCTTGTGTCATTACAATCCCCTCTCCAAAAGTAGTTTAAACACATCATCACTTTGTTTAGTCAAAGAATATAAATTACTCCAGCAATCCGCTCCGGTATCTCCTGATATAATCCATACAATACTCATCCTTGCCCGCGAGAGCTTCTGATGCATAAAGAAGCGACATTAATCTCCTGTCCAGCGGGTCAACGATACACGCATCCAGGCCTGAAAGAACAGATGCAGTTAAAAAAACCTGATTGATAAGCCTTCTGGCCGGCATACCGTAAGAAATGTTACTGAGTCCGCAGACAGTTCGAGCCTGAGGTATCTCCTGCTTTAACCTGCGCATGGTTTCAAGAGTTATGAGGCCATTTTGAGTATTGGTGGAAATGGGATTGACCATAGGGTCAAAGAATATATTCTCGGTATTTAATCCCTTTCTCGTCAATTCATCGGCAAGTTTAACTGCGATTTTAACTCTACCGTCTGGCTGTTCAGGAATTCCATCGCCATCCATGCAAAGAGCGACTACATATGCATTGTGTTCCAGAACAAGTGGAAGCATGGCCTCCCATCTTTGTCTTTCAGCAGTTATTGAGTTGACTATTGGAGTACCGTGTCTGATTGACTTCAGCCCTGACTCAACTGCATCAGCATTGGGGGAGTCAATACATAACGGCTTATCAACTACATCCTGGACGGTTTCGACAAGCCACTTGATATAACCGGGCTCGTCATCAATAAAGGTACCGCAGTTTATATCCAGATAATCCGCTCCATTTTCTACCTGTCTTTTTGCGATTTCCTCAATTGCGGACTTATCCTTGCTCTCAACTGCCAGGCCTATTTGTTCTATACTTGTATTTATCTTCTCACCTATTACTATCAACCGGCTTCCTCCAATCGCAAGTGCATTGAAACGTATGAGACTATTAAGTCACTCTTATATCTCAAGCCTTACTTTTAAAGTTTATTATTTATTTTACAGTAAAAAAGTCCGGTTTGCCATATGTAATAAATAATAAATGCCGTCCCTCTGCTTCTTTTATATCCTAAAAAGCTTTAATCAAATTTTGTGATTGGGAGAATTTCATTATGTAGTTTCTGTCCTATCTCTTTAATCTCCACATCTCCAACTTTTATTAATGGTGGCCTGACCCAAATAGGAAAACCGTCTATCCTTTTACTTAATGCAGCTTTTGCTATTGCTATTTCATTAAAATTAAGAGACTTCCTGAATTTATTCCAGACATTAAATATATTCTGTATCCTTTGTGCTGATTCCCATTGTTGATTAGCGAAATCATTATGTATTCTTAGTATGTACTCTGGAACAGGAACACCTGCACCAGTTACAGTTCCATTTAATCCTTGTTTTAGAACCTCAAAGATTGTCGTGTCACTTCCAACGTAAACTTGAAACTCCAAATTCAACTTCTTGTATTCTAAAGAATTTTCTATATCTCCCCCTGAATCCTTGATTCCTATAAGGTTATCATGTTTTGTTATTAGCTTTCTTACCCATTCGGAATCAATATTTATCTGAGTATGTCTTGGAAAATTGTATAAGAAAGCTGGCAAGGTACTCTTCTCCAAACATTTACTAAGGAAGGTCAGCACACCTTCTTCAGAAATATTTGCATAATAATATGGAGGTAGTAGTAAAATTGCATCCGCTTTTCCTACTGAGTGTTCTATGAGTTCGGTACTTTCCAGCAGACAGGTTGAACTTATATGATTCACTATTTTGCCATTGAAGTTCTTTCGGCAGAACTCTAAAATCTCTTTTCTCTCTTTTATTGTCAGGGACGCAAATTCTCCAGTTGTGCCACCAACAATGATATTTTCAACTCTATGTTCTGCTAAAAATTCAAGTTGCACCTTTAATGCCCCAAAGTCTATATCCATACTTTGGTCAAAAGGTGTAAGGATTGCGAAAAAAGGTCCATTAAATCTCATATTTTCCTCCCAACAGTTACAATACGAAGGCATCGAAGCCCTTCTATATTATTTGCACCATTATAATGTTGTCCCATACTGTTAAATACTCTTGAACATGCTTGGTGTTCTTATCTCTCTTGCAGGTTCAATTGCAAATAGCATTATTATTGATATTATTAATAATAAAAAAATAGTGATTAATATGAGCATTCTTACCTTTGGACTAATAGTATTGTATTTATTCTTCAAAACTACCCTTGTTAACAGAACATAAATCATAAG
>JAWLGL010000043.1:0-12702 GCA_041685035.1 Clostridia bacterium | reverse complement strand
AATCTGGGTCATAGAAAAAAGCACTGCTCTGATAATACTATTTGCCCTGTTTTTCATCACTATTGTTCTTTCAAAGCTTGTTTTTTCAACCCAAGCAAAACCTGAAACAGAAAACAGACTTAAAGGAAAAACTATTGTAATTGACCCAGGGCACGGTGGCATAGACGGCGGCGCAAATATAGGAAGCACACTGGAAAAAAATATAAATCTGAATATATCCCATGCAATATTTACTACTCTAAAAGCCAGCGGGGCAAATGTGATAATGACCAGGAACACTGATATGTCGCTGGAAGGACTTACTAATCAGGAAGGCTCACGGTACAAAAAAGACTTGACTGCAAGAGTAAATATAATTAATACAAGCAGAGCAGATTTATTTATCAGCATTCATGCCAACTGCATGCTGAGCAATACCTCTGAAAGCGGAACCATGATATTTTATAGTAAAAGCAACTCTTTAAGCAAAAAGCTGGCTGAAAACATAATGAACCACATCAATATGATTGACTATGGAAGTATCAATCGTAAACTTCACTCACCACAAATAGGCAACTACTATCTGCTGAGAAATGCAAATATACCCGGTATAATTATTGAAACCGGTTTTATATCCAATACTTCAGACCGCAGGCTGCTGCATGACCGTGGTTTCCTAAACGAGTTTGCGGAAGCGGTCTGCCTTGGAATCAATGAATATTTCAAATCCAATATTTCCAGTTCCCCTCGATTCTAGTAAAACAAGTACTACAAAATATTGAATAGTCTTGAATATTATTCCGATTTCAGTTACAATCTTTCAAAACGAACTATTTTTTAAACAAATCAACTTTGAGTCTAATACTCAAAGAAGTACGTAAATGGATTGGGATGAAAAAAGCAAGGAGGTAATAAAAATGCGCAGGAACGGTTTAACACTTGACGATATTACAACCTTTGTTTCCTTTTTTCTGGTGGGACTATTACTCGCAATGGCAATAATATTCGTAAATCTGCTGGTGAATCTTTTCGGCCCGGTAATCTTACTTATCATTTTCCTTCCTCCGGGAATGGGAATCGGAGCGGTAATCCTTCGCCGAAGAATCAAGCAGCGATATCTCTTCTGGTAGATAAACCTCAGATTTGGGGTTTATTTTTTTTTGTACAAAAATTATGTGAATAATTAATTACATTAAAATACATAGGTTAATTTTAAAAATAGCTTATCATAATATTTAAATATTATAATTTTTTACTTACATGTAAATTATTACATTTTTTTGTTTTAATGTGCAGTATTGTATTGAAGTAGAACTTATTTTGATGGTATAATGTACTTATAGTGGATATTACTGTAACTCTTTTCTAGCAACCGCCTTTGAATTATAAACACTTTAACTTGTATATCTATATTATTCACTAGAAAACATTGGTGGGGTGATAAAATGGGGAATATCTTGAGGAAGCATCTCTTCTTTGCTTCATCCGCTTTCTTTGCCGCTTTCTTTGCCGCTTTACTTATGTCGCTATTATTTTTGCCTCGGGCTTCTTACGCTGAATCTGAGTTAATAGTCAATAACCATCCTCCTGTAGCTTCATTTTCTACTTCTAAAACACATTATTATTATGAATCGCATCATTGGAGAATAAATTTATATAACTATTCTACCGATGAAGATGACGATATCCTTTCATACAAGTGGTACAAAAAGAAAACCGGAGAGGTTGACTGGCAGGAGTTCAGCACCTCAAAGAATACTAACTTCGATTTAACTCTTACCGAGTCGTCCGAAGTCTATCATGTCAAGCTGGTAGTTTACGATGGTATAAGTTCTGATGAAATTGTTCACGATGTCACAGTATACAATGATACTCCTTACTTCTACTTTTATATAAATCAGTCGACTCCCGAATCAGGAGTCAAAAACATTGACCTGACTGCCAGAGCTTATAGATCGAGTGACTATGACAGACCTCTGACATATACTTGGTATAAAAAAGAGGGGAATTCAGGTGAATGGGTAAAGTTCAGAACTACTCATATAACCGAGAGTTCTAACGATGGTTCTTATGTAGTTGATACAGCTTCAGTACAGTTCGATACTAATCACATGCAGCAGCATTCACAGACAATCTATTTCAAAGCAGTACTTAGCGACGGTATTGACTCGTATGAGAGAACTACAAGTTACACCTTTTACGAAAACAGGGCTCCTTATGCCAGAGCTGAGTATTCAGTTACAACCGACATTGATACAAATATGAGGCTTATAGATTTTTTGAACACCTCAAGCGACCTTGATGGCGACCCCCTGACCTACAGGTGGTACATCAGGTATCCGAATCAAACCGAATTTCAACAGTTCAGCACCGAAACCAACCCTACATTTTCTATAAGCAGAGAATCTGAGGAAGTTACATACAGAATCAGGTTGGTAGCCAGTGACGGAATGGCTGAAGGTGATACGGAATTTGATATTGGAATACTGCCAAACAATCCGCCGGTTGCATCATTCGACTATGAAGACAATTATAATGGTAGTCACAAATGGACAATAGATTTCATAAATGATTCATTAGACTCTGACTCCGACCCTCTTACTTATGCCTGGTATATAAAAAAGAGGGGTGAGCCTGATACGGCATATGAGCTTTTTAGCACCTCAGAGGAGCCATCATATTCGTTCACCCAGGCAGAAGCTCCATACGAACATTATGATGTAAAGCTTGTGGTTAACGACCCCTGGTCTTCCAGTAGTTATAACGGCAGCTTTTATGTTTATGCAAGCGATCCTTATGTACACTTCTATTGGAGCTCCTTACGGAATGGAAGCCAAGGAGAAATCAGTATCTACCATAATTGCTCGCATGCCTACCCTTCAGGAGACCCAATCACATACGAATGGTCTTATAAAAAACAGGAAGAACCTAATTCAGAATACAAGTTTTTCAGTTCAGAAAGGTACCCAACACTCAATCTCGAGCTTGATAGACCGACCGCCTATAATATCAGGCTGATTGTTGACGATGGCCTTCAGTCCGACTCATATACCAGTTCGGTTACTTTCTCCAACCAGGCTCCTACTGCAGATTTTTCATACACTGTTACAGCATCTGGAAAGGAGAGGTTGATAAGCTTAACAAACAACTCCGTCAGTCCTGATGAAGATGTATTGTCCTTTGAATGGTATACACAAAAAGAGGGTGAAAATACCTGGACATTTTTCAGCAGCCAAGCCAACCCTATTCTGGAAAAGACAATATCTGAACCCGGTGAAACCTATCTAGTCAAGCTTGTAGCCAGTGACTGGGCAAGTTCCAGTGAATTTGTCCAGGAGGTCAGACTAATAGACAATGAGCCAATAGCCAACTTCAGCTGGAACCTTGATGCTGAAACCAAGCAGCTCAGTTTTGAAAATACCTCAAGAGAATTGGATAATGATTTACTTAATTTTGAGTGGTACAAAAGGATTTACGGAACTGAGACATGGGAAAAATTCAGTACCGAGGAAGCCCCGGTTCTTTCTATTGAGGATGAAGGCGAATTTGCTATTGAGGTCAGAATGATTGCTGATGATGGGGTTCTCACCGATGATGTTATCAAGAGTATAGTATTGGGTGATGAGTGTCCTGTAGTCCTGAATCCCACACCGGATACCGATGCGGTACTGATTGGTGAAGACTATTATGCTTTTGCAGGCAATACCCTTACAGTTTCATATAATATTCAGCCTGAAATTCAGTCAATACAGAAAGCTATAGCACCTGCCATTGTCCTTGTATTCGATACTTCTGCCAGCATGGGTATGTCTTTTACCGAAGAAGGTAACAGGATGGCAAAGGCAAAAGAAGCAACTAAAATCTTTATGAAAAACCTGGCCACTAAAGCTCAGGAGCTTGGTCTCAAGGATGACATCAAGGTTGGGTTGGTTTCCACTAATCTTGATGCCGGAACTGTAATTCCTATGTCCAATATACTTGATGCTAGCGGCAATACAGTTCTGCTGTTTGATGGCGACAATCAAATAATCGATTTTAATGAGGCAATAGATACTTTGGAGTATCAGTATTCTACCAACCTTGAGGCTGGAATAAGGGTTGCAAATGAAATGCTGGAAAGTCAGGAGCTTAATGGCTATGACAAAAGAATGATACTTATTTCCGATGGCGAATCTAATATTTCGCCTGCTGCTCATGATGAGGAAAACCCTGGTTTTGCTTTCGAACTATACTATAACAGGCCTTACTCGTCATATATCTACTCCCAATACCATTATACAAATATTGATACCGACAGGCCACGGTACTTTTCAAACGATCTATTTATAACCGATTTTGACGCAAATTATACCAGCGGTGATTATCTTATCAGCTATTATCCTTACACTGGCCTTAGAAAGTATATTAAACGTCCTGACAACGTTGTTCTGGGATATGTAGAACAAACTATTGCTGACAACAAGTATACCATTATACAAAAGAAAACCGGCTGGTCGGATGATATAAGGATAAAAACAACCAATATTCTTGAAGATGGAAAGTTTTCATACAACAGCTATAATCAGGAGCTTATATTCTCCCCATGTATACAGAGGGCAGTTGATGCTGCTATCACCGGCGTTAGAATTGAAGCCATAAATATTGGCTCGCCTGACCCAGAAAACTGGGGACACAAGTTCTTTGAAGCTGTAACCCAAGCCCCTGAAGAAATCGGCAATCACTATACAATACCTAACGACATCAGTGACGAGGAGCTGGCTGAAAAGATGGCCGATGTATTTGAACAACTGCTCAGTTCTCTTGGAGCACTGGCTAAAAATATTGAAATTCAAGACGTACTGAGTGAGGGATTAACTTCTACTGATGAAACATGGACACTAAACCATCAGGACGGTAAAACAATAGTTTCAAGTGTAGTTGGGGACATGTCCGTGAGTGTTGGGGGCGATGAAACGCAGGCTCAGACTAAAACTCTGAACATCTTATTGAATGAGCCCGGTGACTATACTATAGGAGACTCAGGTGTTTCGATTGACGGGGTATCGTCCGGAGTCAGATACTCATACCTCGATTCCAATATGGAGGAAGTTGTTGAGTACGAACCTTTTGCCTCCTCCACAAAAATTAAAGTCCTTGAATCATTTAATATTACCACCGCTCAGATTGACAGCAGCGGAAATATAATAACCTCGCCCAGGGACTACAGGGAAGAAGACACCGTTTATACAAAGCTGACCATATCACCTCCATCAACAACAGACTTTGCAAGATTTGACGGAAGCATTACCCTTCAGCCCAGCCAGGAGGTTGATATCTATGGTGTCAACGTTACAAGTGCGGAATTTGTAAATCCTGACGGCACAACCGAATCACTGCCGCTGGCACAATGCTCGGTTACAGTTACACCCGCTGAAAACCACGGAGTGCAAATCGGATTTGAAGTAGATAATCCTGATACACGCAGCATAAACTTCTATTATAACTATAGTGTTAAGAAATATCCAGACTCATCATTAGCCAGCGGTGATGTAGAAATCTCCAACAGTGTTGAAATAATGGGAACTACTACACTGTCCTCTTCTCTCGCAGACACAAGACTAAGCAGTTTTAACGCCATATACAAGATGACTACTCCCACGATTGTAGAACTTACAGATAGAATAACAGCTGCAAACAGGTGGGATGATATCTCCGATGACAACAATAAGTATTTCCCTGGAGATGAAGTCATTTTCAAGCTGGTTATTGACCAGGATTCATCTGAATCTGAAGATGATATGAAATATGCAAATATTAAAGTTGAGATTGATTTTGACAGCACTGACAATAATCTGATAGAGGTCGAGAATGCTCATATTATCAAAATTCATCATGAGGATTCAGAGAACAGCCTGCAGGTTAATAATTTCAGTTTTAATAATGAAGTACTCAGCTTTGATATCACACCTCAGGATAAAGGCAAAATACTTATTTTCCCGGAAATTGATTTCAGGAAAACTAACTCCAATGCTTCCCTTGGCAGTGGTAATGACAAACTGATAATCAGCGTGAAGGTAACAGGGATCGAGGATGACGCCTCGGAACAGTCTGCAGAATCAAATACATCGCATAATGCAGACAACCTGGAAATACTCATCAGGGATGCAGTACCAATTCTAATGTAGCCAGCCATAGCCTGTGGCGGGGAATTATGTTTGTAAAACTCCCCGCCGCGCATAAATTTTATGTTACAAATGAGGAGGAATTTTTGTGAAGAATCATTTAAGATTTACCGTAATATTAACCTTTATCTTGATTTCATGCTTTTCGCAGGGAAATGCTTCAAATTTACAGAATAACCTCAATACTGTTATAGTTGAAGAAGACGGAATAGTAGTTACAATGGAAAAATATTCATTCAAATTCTTTCTTGAAGAACTTCAACAATTGGAAAATCAACTTCTGAGTACCGAAGGCATACCGGAAAACCAGGTTCTTGGACAGCTTATATTCTCAACCCAAAAGCGGTTAGAGTCCTCTCCCGAAGATACAGGTTTGATGACAAGGCTTGCCATGCTTTATCATAAGGCAAGTGCATACGACAAAGCCATTGAATTGGCAGAAAAAGTGGTCAATATCAGCAAGGATAACTTCAATGCAGTATATATATTGACTGATTCACACAAAAAGCTTAACAACCATATTGATGCCGTAGACCTTCTCGAGAACCTGTCCGACCAGTCAAAAAATTACAAATCGGCATTACTCCTTTCAGCAACCTATGAAGAAATGGGCGAATACAGAAATGCATTATTCATAATGGAACAACTTGCACAGAATTCTCCTGGTATGAAAGCATACTATTGGAAAATTGCCCAGCTTAGAGGCGTATGTAATGAAACTGCAATCAGGATTTACGTAAATGGAAAGCTGGTTGACTTTTCCCAGTACGACTATGTTGAGCCTGCCATAAAAGATAACAGAACCCTTATTCCGGTCAGGGCAACATGTGAAACCCTCAATGCCGAGGTGAAATGGGACCCAAAAAACTCGGTAGCAGCTATCACACATGATGATATGAGAATTGAGTTGACTAAAAACAATTGTTCTGCCAGAGTAAACGAAAAAGAAGTTCTGCTTGACGTACCGGCTTCAATTGTTAATAACAGAATGATGCTTCCATTAAGATTTATAAGCGAAAATATGGGTAAAAAAATTGATTGGTTCTCGCACTCTTCAGGCGGTAAGGTAATCTGCATTCTTGATATAAATAGTGAAGCGGCAGAACATGCAGTTCATTCTGCCGAAGAATAGAATTTTGAAATTCTGTATTTGAAAGGGGTATTATACCATGAGCAGTGAAAAAAGATTTTAGTGGACTTTTATTAATAAAGGGATGATATATGTGAAAAAGATTGCACTACTCTGTCTTGTTAATTTTGCTGCACTTTACACAGCAGCTGCAATTTTTCCTTCCATCATAGTTGATGGAGTGACGTCAGTTTTCTGGGCAGGGGTTATCCTGACTCTTGTCAATTTTATAGTACGCCCGCTTGTTATAGTCCTTACCTTTCCGGTTAATCTGCTGACTCTGGGGCTGTTTACTCTTGTTATTAATGCCTGGATGGTGCTCCTGGCAGACTGGATAATAAAAGGAGTCAGAATACCCGGATTCTGGGTAGCATTTGGAGCAGCACTGATTGTTTCGGCATTCAATCTAATAGTACAGGGATTTCTTGAAAAGAAGAAAGACCGGGATTAGCTGTACACTATTCAGAGTAATTCAAGCAATAAACTCTTTTCCCTGGAGTCGCCACAGCTTTTCAGGAATTCCCTCAGCCACTTTTTCTGTTCCTCGGTTCCACTGTTTGCCATATCACTAAGCATCTTAAAATTTAGTACTAATGCGTTATCGCAGGAATTATTAAAATAGAAATCCTGGTGTTCAGGATTGCCTTTGTCTTCAACAAAGGCTTTTTTCGCATCATCCCAATAATATCCTACGCTTCTTTGGACTGGAGCAAGGTATTCTTCTCCCCCACTCTGTTCAATATAATATAAAATTTTGTATTCAACCTCAATGCCAAACTGCCCTCCTGCCTTAGACTGCCTTGAAACTATTCCATCCATCTTGTAAGATGGTCCGACAGTAATTGGAGGGAAATCTATCCTGGCAACCGGATAGCTAAGGTCTTGAACTATTCCACTGTCTGTTATTCGGTACCAGACTTCGTTATGTTGATTAAAACCTGTCCCATAACCGGCCTGGGTTTCGACCACTATCCATCCCTCATAGTCTCCGATACTCACAACTCGGTAGTCAGGTCCCTGTCCGCTTCTGTCTCCAAAATTAATATTACCAATAAATTCACAGGATTCTTTGTCTTCTTTAAAAACCAAGAACTGATAGTTCATATTTGTCTCATTTGAAATACATAACACGGTATACGGTTCGGCCTTTTCGCCAATCCTGAGAGACAGGCGCTTAATATCCGAAGCCGGCCTTACATTCTCAAAATAATTATTATCCATTCCAAGCATACGGTATACTGGCCACAAATCAACCGCTGCATCCCCTTTAAACAGTCCCATAATATAATCGGGTTTTACTTGTGAGGACTCCGGTGTGATTGGCATACCCGTATCTGTCAGAGGATTTTTATCCGGCAGCACTGTTTCACGGCTACAAGCCGTTAAGCAAACTGCAAATACAAGGACTATTAAGACTTGAGTAATATATTTCATAAACTTATCTCCAAGTAAATCATATTTTATTTTTTTGGGCTCATTATAATATTCCATAAACTTTATTGTTTTCCTTTAAAATAATTTGCAAACTCATTCCATGTTTTGGTATAATTGTAAGCGAATAATTTACACTTTCTATTATAATCCCAACTTGTCAATACAAATGGGTATGTAGCTCTGGAAATTATTTCTGGTCATGGCAAAGTAGTTACAAAGTATGTATACAAAAACCCTAATGGGTTGCTGCGGACGTTTTTAACTGCCTTATATACTCTTCTTTGATAACAGGATTATGGTCGTACAGCAGATGAAGGGAGGTGCTGTGAATGAACAAAAACTTTTGTTCTGAAACCGGGTGTCCATTAATTAACAGATGCCATTTGGCGCGAACCGGTAAGACATGCGAAATGTGTGCACTTGATGAAGCTTTTGGCCCGGAGTACACTGAAATAAGGGGGGAGATTCTTACTGGAACAGGTGGACTTCTGATAGTACAGGCAAGAAGCTGTCCGGACAAAAAATATGCATCACCCCACAGACCAAGAAATTTGACTGCTTCTTCCAGGAGGAAGCATAAGAAAGTATCTGGCAAAGGGCAAAGGGAGTTTAGAATCATTCATGGTGGGAAATCTCAGCACTCTCCCAACCGCCCTAAATAGCTTGAGTCCTTTAGGGCTCTTTTTTTTTGCAATACTCCCCTTACTCTTTATCCTGTAACCTTCCCTGAATAGCAACATAATATGGAATTACTATATTGGGTTAAACAGTGAGTTGAAAGTATGCACGGGAGGATAAATAATGAGTAACTCCGAAAGGGATAATGATAATATAGCTTCAAACTTAAGAGATACAATACATTCCTGGTGTTCAAACTATGTTGATTTTTGTGTAAAAGACTTTTTAATGAGAACAACAAATAAGTCATTTATGAATATGGAACAGACCACTGATTATGACAACCTAAACCATTTAGTTGAGGAAACTGTCAGGAAAACTATACTTAAACAATTAGATAATCGATATGATAGACCCGACATCCACATGGTTCCAGACAGCTGTGAATCTTCCCGTAGTGATGATGGTACTGCTTCTTCTATAAATGATATGTATTGCTCAACTCATTCGGATTCTGGAGATACTTCAGATACTGAGATAGCTCAACAAATGGCTGTACCCGAGAAACTGAAAAACATCGATGATGAGCCAGAGCATACAGTCAGTAATACTGAACCAGAACACAGTCGTTCACAAGGATTAATTATACCTTCGGTACGAGAAATGGCCATACAACCCCAGCTTATTGAAACCCATGATTATATTCTAATTAGGGTAAACATTCCCACAGGCATCAACCCTGATGACTTCAGAATCAGCATCAATGAAACCCATGCTGCAATCAGATGGGAATCAGGATATATTCAGCAAATTGTCAGATTACCAGAGGATATTATAAGAGAACAGGCTGAAGCTGCAGTAAAAGATAGCATCCTGGAAATAAAGATTCCGCGAATGCGAGTCGGTAATGTTCGTAAAATTGATATATGAGAGGACATATTATAGTATTACATCAGAAAAGCTAACCCCTGCAGCTAGCTTTTCCAAGCCAAGTAGACTTAGTACCGTAGCCGAGATATCGGCAAATGACTCCCTGGTACCTAAATCTATGCCATTCTTAATCATCTTTCCGTAAACCAGCAACGGGACATATTCTCTGGAATGGTCTGTGCTGGCTGTAGTTGGGTCACATCCATGGTCTGCAGTAATAATGAGTAAATCATCATCTTTAAGATTACCTATTATATCCGGCACCCTGTCGTCAAATTCCTTCAATGCACTTGCGTATCCTATCACGTCGTTTCTATGTCCATAAAGCATATCAAAGTCAACAAGATTGGTAAAAATAAGTCCGCTGAAATCCTTCTTCATATAATCTATAGTCCTGGTGATACCGTCCATATTGTCATGGGTATGAACCGCCTGGGTGATTCCTTTCCCAACAAATATATCTTCAATCTTTCCTACTGCTGCAACTTCAAGTCCGCTGTCCTTAATAACATCAAGCATGGTTCTGCCTAGAGGCTCAAGCGAGAAGTCCCTTCTCCGGTCGGTTCTGCAGAAGTCTCCCGTTTCACCTGTAAATGGCCTTGCAATTACCCTTCCGACTGCATGCTCGCCTGTGAGAATTCCTCTTGCCAATTTACACATTTCATATAACCTATCGACCGGAACTATATCTTCATGGGCAGCAATCTGAAATACGCTGTCGGCAGAAGTATATACAATCGGAAAGCCTGTCCTCATATGCTCATCTCCAAGCTCGGCAATTATTGCCGTGCCGGATGCCGGTTTGTTCCCCAGCGTTTTAGAGCCTATAAGAACTTCAAATTTATTTATTAATTCTATAGGAAAGCCTTCTGGATAAGTAGGAAAAGCTTTGTCAAGAATCAATCCCGATATCTCCCAGTGACCGGTGGTTGTATCCTTACCCTGGGACTTTTCGGCCATCCTGCCGTAACACGCTTTTGGGTTTTCTGTTTTTCCTAAGGCATACACCCCTGGAATAAAACCAATCCCCAGCTTCTCCAGATTTGTCAGGCTGAAGCCCTGGATGCTTTTCGTAATATTTCCCAGTGTATTGCTGCCAATATCTCCATACTTGTCAGCATCAGGAAGCTCTCCCACACCAACACTGTCCAGTATAACCAGTATAATTCTTCTTATCATGCTTATCTCCTGTAAATTCAGACTAAGCTCTGGGATGCGTCTTTTTGTATACTTCTTTAATTTTGTTCTTTGCTATCTGAGCATAAATCTGTGTTGACGAAATGTCTGAATGACCAAGCATTTCTTGAATTGACCTCAAATCCGCACCATTTTCAAGCAGGTGCGCTGCAAATGAATGCCTTAAAGTATGAGGCGTAATCTCCTTAGTTATCTTTGCCTGGTTCTTATACTGTTTAATTATCTTCCAGAAACCCTGACGGGTAAGTCTTCTGCCGTTAATATTCACGAATAATGCCTGTTCAGAAAAATCCTGAATCATCAAGTGTCTTGCCTTATCCTGATATTCCTTTAATGCGTTCACGGCCATTGTGCCAAGAGGGATTATTCTTTCTCTGTTACCCTTATTGCATCTTATAAACCCTACATCAAGGTTAACATCATCAACGTTCAATGAGATGAGTTCGGACACTCTTATGCCTGTTGCATATAGTACTTCAAGCATTGCCTTATCTCTATAACCTTTTAAATCCACACACTTGGGTTGCTCAAGAAGTAATTCTACTTCCTTTGTGGAGAGTATCTGAGGCAGTTTCTTTTCTATCTTGGGTGACTCCAGGTTGGTAGTTGGGTCTGCTTCAATAACCTTCATCCTGGATAGAAACTGGTAAAATGAGCGTATAGACGCTAAATTTCTGGAGATTGTAGAGGTTGCTCTTCCTTTTTTCTGCAAACTTAGCAAGTAAGCAATAACTGTTGTTTTATTGGTTTTTTCGATTGTTTTCAGATTCATGTCGCTTAGGAAGGATATGTACTGGTCAATGTCCCGCTTATATGACTGAAGCGTATTACTAGACAGCCTCTTATCCTTTTCGAGGAAACCTACAAATTTTTCAACCATGGCCTGCATCGCAACTACTCCTTTATCAATACTAGAAAAATTCCTAATCTTTGGTTCCCTCTCAGAGCAGTTACCTGCCTGTTTCTCTTTAGTTGAAATAGGTTGTTGGCTTTTTGATTGTATATGAATTGCGCTTTTATCCTTCTTATCCTATCGTGCAAAGTAAATGTTAGAAAAATTTGGGCGCTCATTTATTTTACAACTTTTTTTGTTTTGGTTCAATACTTTTTTATTATATTTATTATTATGTTAAATGTTTTACTAGTTTTAATTCACTGTAACTAGTATGTATCGCGAGTTTTATCAACTTTCTGAAAGAATATTATGTAATTCTTAGTTACCTGACAGAATAATAGCCGGCTACTATTTACAAG
>JAWLGL010000042.1:832-12792 GCA_041685035.1 Clostridia bacterium | reverse complement strand
CATATACCGGGAACTGACAGGATTCTCTTCCACCTACGGAGCATTACCTTTCGCATTCTATTTTATACCACTTTAAGAAAAATAGACAACCCTGCCGTTTAACTATACTGTCTACTCATAAAGAATGGCAGGTTCATACCTGCCGTTCAAACTATTAGAATCTGGATGCACTGCCACCAAACCTTCTTACAAGCTAATTATCTTCCATTTGCCCTCTGGTATTGGTACCGCCAATTCCCTCTGCTCCCGTAATGGTAACCCGTACAACTTCCTCAGGGGAGAGCATTACCTTTTCATCTGTGAGCGCAATTTTTGCCGAAACAAGAGCAGGGTCAAGAAGGTGTATGAGTACCCTTTCAGGTGCACTTGCAAAATTGGCTCCTGCGGCCATGATGGCCTCATAATAAGACTGGCATGCTCCTGCAAATATACACAGCCTGTCAGGGTTAGGTTCAAACCTCCTTGCCTCTCCGGCCGCCCTGATAAAGTGCCTTGAATTTCTATAACTGCTGATTGACTGCATATTAACCGAGCCTTTCTTTATTCCGTCATGTCCTGTTATGACCAGTATATCAGGCCGGTTTCGTGCCAGTAGAGAACCTATAACATGGGGCTGCTGCTCCTCACCAACAAGTTCCCCGATAGCTGTCAGCCCGGCATCCTTGTAATGTTTTAAACACTTATCCAGAAACTCACTGCTTGAATCAACCTGAAGTATCCTTCCCGGCTTTTTTTTTCTCATGCTTCCGTATAAAGGAGAGTCTGAGCCCATCCTTTTCAAGGCCTTTCTACTTGCAGTTCTTATATCTTTTTCCATGCTTGAGACAACTTGTCTGTTGTCCTGCTTCATCAAATCGTCTTCATATGCATCAGCCTCAAGTCTTGTAAACAATCCCTTGAGCAGATATACTGGCCTTCCATTTGCATCCCGGATTATGCCTGCTATCTTAAACGGAATATCTCCTCCATAGGACTTCCTCGCTACAATTTCCCCTGTCTGAAAATCATTCATATTTGTCACTCCTTACCAAACATATGCTACATAATATGCAGCTGCCTTCTGTTTGGCGAATGACATAATAGGTTAATATATAACTACGTACCTAAAACAACTAAATTGTGTGATAAAAAATTCATTATGGCTAATCATATATTAGTACAGCAAGAGAAAACACAGGTGAGAAACTCGAATGTCTACATTAAAGAATTCATGGTGGAAGTACACCGTTCTTTTGATTTACTTAATACTGTTGAGTATTGCAGTCATGCATCATGAGCCATGGTTCGACGAGTCCCAGGCATGGCTTCTTGCCAGAGATGCAGGTCTGTTTGACTTGCTGGTAAAGTATATGCGGTATGAAGGCTCGCCGGCCTTATGGCATCTCCTCCTGATGATACCTGCGAAGCTTCAATTACCATATATCTCACTTAATATAATATCTGCTGCTGCAGCTGCGGGAAGCGTTTATCTCTTTCTGCGTTACTCCCCTTTTCCTTGGTTCATAAAGGTGCTGTTCCCTTTTTCTTTCTTCATCTTTTTTCAATATGCAGTGATTGCCAGAAGCTATGCTCTTATACCCCTGCTTCTGTTTCTTATAGCGGTGGTTTACAGCGACAGAATGAATAAGCCTTATCTTTATATACTCCTTCTTTGTCTTCTTGCAAACGTGAGCCTGCATGGACTGCTTATTGCCGGAGGGCTTACTGCCGTACATATATACTATTTGCATAAACTTTGGGGACAGTTGGATTCCTCAGTCAGGAACAGGCACATAATAGGGTTAAAAACTTTCGGTTTTATTGTATTTCTGCTGGTCTTACAGCTTAAACCTCCTGCAGATTTAATATCGCTTGCCGCATTCAAAGCCGATATGACACATTTTGTATCCCGAAGTTTATTCATGATGAGCGATTCGCTGGGAACCAACCTTGCACTGCCTCCGAAGGAACGGGGCTTCCTGTTTACGCTTTCATACATCTTCTCCAGGCTTGTTATCTTTCTGTCCTTCTTTTGGTTCTACCTGAAAAAGAAACTGCTTACCTTCTCACTGCCATTGCTAGGACTGTTATTACTGTTTACAACCGTATATGCCAACGTATGGCATCAGGGAACCCTGTTCTTCTTATGGTTGTTTGTTTTATGGCTGAGTCTGAAAGAACGGGATATCAGCACACGGCTGGAAGGTATAACTCGGAAAGCTGTTATTGCCTCTCTCACAGTTATATTGATTATTCAGGCATCGTGGTCTTTCAGTTCGTTTAGATATGATTACAGCAATGCCTACTCTGGAAGCAGGGAGCTTGCAGAGTATATTAAGGAAAATACCCTGGATAAGAAAAGAATATATATTACCGGTTTTCATACCATATCCATACTTCCTTATTTCAAAGAAAATATCTTCTGTAATTTTAATAATGGGCAGAAACCTGCCTTCTGGCTGTGGTCATCAAAGAATTCCATGTACACCGAGCCGTTTGCCTTGTATAAACGCTACAATGCCGACATAATCATCTGGGGCATCAAAGATTATTATAAAAAGAACTCCTCTCATAATAAAAAACTCCCGGATATACCGGGTTACAAACTTGTTCGGTTGTTTGACGGGGGCCTCTACTGGAAGGATATGCTTTACGAATCCGATTCTTTTGCACTGTACGAAAAGGTTAAAGAATAGTCTATATCTCCAATCCAATATTAATCTGAATCTTTCCCACCGAAGTCTCTATATCAATTGATATGGTCTGTACCGGACTGACCAGCAGTTGTACATCCTTTCCTATAATAACCGACGGCGTGGTAAAATCCGTACTAAGCTCATTGTCCGATAGAATTTTGCATCCTCTTCCGGCAAGCTGGTTGGACAACTCTGAAATAGCGCTCCACGCCATTTCATCCAACTCTTCTACCGTTTCCCCTATCATTGACGATGCAATAGCAAGTCCAGTGACTTCTGTAAATGAATAGGATATATTTCCCCTCACACTGCCGAAAAGGCCCAGCACAGAAGTAATATCCATGTTTACATACATATCTTCTTTTACCTCGACTGTGCCTCTAGTGATATCTGTTATACCAAAGCTAGGCAGTACCGCAAGCATTGCCTCTAAAAACGGGTTGATATATTTTACATCCATAGGCTAGGCATCCTCTCCCTCAAAGGCAACATTTAACCTTAGTGTTCCATATTGGGTTTTACATTCAACAGAGGCTGAGGGCATTTTATCGATACATATGACAGCACCCTTTCCGGAGAATGCAACCGGTGGGATTAGATTTAACCCAAGGGAATGCTTATTATTAAGACTGGTTACCCCATCTCCTGCAACAATATTGTTAAATTCAGCTATTGTCGCCAGCAGTTGGTTGTCCTTAATACTGTCGAATGTATAGCCGGTTATGTTCTTGGCAACAGCCGCTGCAAGCTCCTGTTCCATATCAAGCACAAGCCTTCCCTTTACTTTTCCTGCAAAGGTTATGATGGACGTGACTCCTTTTGACACCAGTACCTTGTCTTCAGGGTAGAAAGCCTGTCTTCCTTTCACTTTTATATTTGCCATTTCTACGATTATTTTTTTCAGGCTGTCTAGAAATGGCCTGCAATAATCCATTTTCATAGGGATTTCCTCTCAAATTAAAGGTTTTGATCAGGTAATGAAATACCGGTTACTATAATGCCGATATCGCATCAAGTATGCTTCTGTCGTCGAATGGTTTCTTTAGGAAAGCTAAAACACCCAGCTCCTTTATTCTTTCAACAGTTTGTTCGTCTCCTACTGCACTGAGCACGATAATTGTTACATCTGAGTCCAATTGTTTCAGTCTTTTTATTGCTTCCACACCGTCCATGACCGGCATGGAGATATCCATGAATACTATATCGGGCTGCAATGTCTTAAACATTTCAATTCCTTCCTTGCCGTTCCTGGCATCACCACAGACGGTACAGCCTATTCTTATCAGCGCCTTTTTTAACAAATCGCGTATAATATTCGAGTCATCTACAATCAATACCTTTTTACTCATAGAGGCCTCCAGATTCATGTGTAGTTGTACAGACTATTTTTTGCTCTATCACGTAACAGTTACAGCATTGTAAGTGGGGTTTTCTGAAGAGGAACTGAAAAATGTATAAGGAATTTATTTTAACCTATAGTTAATATATTCTATATATGGCGTCAAAATCCTTCATACCTCTAGGATATTTCATCAATCATCCTTTGTATCCGGGCCAGAAGAATCGGAAGATAGCTCTCAGCATTCGTATAAACCAATTTGCACGTTGTACCTCCTCTGCGGCTACAAGCTTGGCGCGGGTAAGCACCTTCCCATTTAACTGAACCTCCAGTTCAGCTGCAGGTGTTCCTGCCGATACCGGGGCAGTCAATGATGCAGTATTTACCAGCACCTTTTTAATCTGGCTCTTATCGCTTCCGAAAGGTACCACCACCGTTACGGGTTTTTCAGTTTTCACGGGCAGTTCAATCTTTTTCCCATCCCTGACAGCTGCCTGCCCAACAATTTCTCCTGCATTTGCTGCAGTTACAACCTCAAAATTGCGGAACCCGTAATTCAGGAGTTCCTTTGAAACAGTCAATCTCTCTTTGTCGTCCCTGGTATTTAAGACAACCGAAATCATTCTTTCATTTTCCTGCTTTGCTGTTCCAACCAGGCAGTATCCAGCCTCTTCGGTCCAGCCTGTCTTTAGGCCGTCAGCACCCGGAAAACTTCCCAGAAGGGGATTGCGGTTGTACTGAAGTATATTATTATACGTAAAATTCCTTTGGGATTCAATTTCGAGGATGCGAGGATATTTGCTGATTAAGTGGTGGGCCAGAACGGCAATATCGCGGGCACTCATATGGTGGCCTTCTTCGGGAAGTCCGGTAGAGTTTCTGAAGTAGGAATTTGTCATTCCCAGCTCTTTGGCCCGCTTGTTCATGTCCTCTACAAATGCACGTTCACTTCCATAAAGGTGTTCTGCCACTGCCACACAGGCGTCGTTGGCAGATACCACCGAGATTCCGGTTATCAGGTCCTCAAATTTTGCCTGCTGTCCAACTTCCAGAAACATCTGGGACCCTCCCATTCTCCATGCCTCCTCAGAGACCGTCACCATATCATCCAGCTTTCCTCTCCCATTCTCCAGTGCATCAAAAATCAGTGTCAGCGTCATTAGCTTGGTAATACTGGCCGGCGGCATAGGCACATCAGCATTTTTTTCAAAGAGAATCTGTCCGGTCGATGCCTCCATGAGGACGGCCGACTCTGCAGCCACATCAAAATCTGCAAAGGCTGTAACCTGTACAGCAAATATGCAGAGGATGGAAACAAAGACTATTAGAGAATATTTAAATGTTTTCATTAGATATCACCCCAGAATTTGTTTTGGTTGCTATACTTGGACGGAATATTATACTCCTTATATATGTTACCATTAAATCGTTGTTTTGGACAAATATAAATTTTGGCTGTCAATGCCGGTTGTTGTTTAATTTTTACTCAATTATAATCGCAGCTTTGATGGGAAAAATAAATTTACTTGAAGCTGTTAATTTTCCCTTTGGAGAGGCAAAATGAAGGTTGCAATAATTGGCGCCGGTCCTGCAGGCTTATCCTGTGCATATGAACTTGAAAAACATGATATTGTTCCTACAATATTTGAGGAAAAGAGATATGTAGGTGAAAATGTTGATTTCAGCACCTGTACTCTCAAGCTGTTTGACAGGGGTATTGCCAACCCTTTAAAACGTCTGGACAGAAAATATAATATCAAATTAACTCCTTTCAGGTTACTTAAGGAAATAATTATGATTTCCCCAAATAGCCAATCGACTGTACAGGGAAACCTTGGTTTGATCTTCAACAGGGGAGAGCATGCAGACTCATTGGAGAACCAGCTGGCATCCATGGTCCGCTCTCCTATAACATTAGAAAATAAAATTGAACTCAATAGTATCAGGAATGCTTTTGATTATATAGTAGTAGCCACTGGAAATACCGATATTGCCACGCAGTTAAACGTATGCAACCCATTGTCCTGTGTTTTGGCTCGGCTTGCGGTAGTGAAAGGAAACTTTAAAACCGATTCATTAAGAATGTGGGTAAATACAAACTATGCAAGAAACTGTTTTGCGTTTCTTCTTGCCAGCACTCCTGAAAAAGCATGTCTTGTGCTGGCAGTTAATGATATAACTTTCCCTGAGCTTGACTATTATTGGAATGAGTTCCTTTCAGTTGAAAAAATAAACTATAACATACTTAACACAAGTGATGTCAAAAATACTCTTGGGGTTGCATGCCCCCCTAGGTTCAACAATATTTTTTTTGTTGGCAAGGCTGCAGGATACATAGACGGCATTCTGGGATTCGGAATGATTGATGCGATAGAAAGCGGCATCCTTGCAGCAAGGTCTATTGTTAAAGGCTCAGATTATATCGACAGCTCCAAGCCTATTTCAAAAGACATTGAAAAGAAGTATGAGTTCCGCAAGGTATTAAATACCTTCTCAAACAACTATTATGATATTCTAATAGGATTGCTGGGATTTCCGGTTGTGAAGCAGTTGATATATAACAACCCTTTTGCAAAGGTAACCCACCTGACCCCTCTTGCAAGATTGTATAATATGTATAGATGAGCCCCGGGATTTGTGTACACGGTCAGTAGTTAACATTATTGGCTACTTGTAAAAGCTGCTGCATCATGTTAAATTAATATTAATGAAATCCCTTCTGTAATACCAATCATATACATTGTGAGGTGGAACTAATGATAACTTGGAAGGACGATTACTGCATAGGTGTTGAAGAAATTGATAATCAGCATAAAAAATTGTTTGAAATTGCAAACGGGATTTATAAACTTCTGAAAAATGATGTATACCTTGATAAGTATGATAGGATTGTTTCCCTGCTGGATGAACTGAAAGATTATACTGTCTACCACTTTAAGACTGAAGAAGATTATATGCACGGTATTGGTTATAAAAAGCTTCTCTCCCATAAGGTTCAACATGATGACTTTATAGAAAAGATTAATGACGTTGATTATCAGAAGGTAGATGAGAGTCAGCAGGCTTATTTACTGGAACTATTAGATTTTGTGGCAGCCTGGATTGTTCATCATATTATAGAAAATGACAAGCTGATAACTGCGGAATAAACAGATAGACAATGGACCCCCTTAAAAGGGTCCATTCTATTAAACATCCTTTCTCTATACCTTTCTATATTTAAGTTTCTCCTAAGCTTCTTGGGTTATTTATACATGTTTATTAAACCATACAATCAAAACATATTACATTAATTAAAGAGTTTTCAACGTTTCTTTAATTTAATCATAATATTACATATAATACATAATTTTAGGCAACAATATATACGAAAAAAATTCAATTATTTGAGGAGGAACCTATGAACGTAACTACTCAGACGCAAAAGGATTTAAATATGGTAAATGAAAGTATGAGCAACTTTGCCGGGGACTTCAATATGAATAAATCGGGCTTTAATAATAATATGCCAGGTCACTCAAGTAATCATAACATGGTATTTCGTCAGGAACCACGTACTGTAAAACAAGATAATGCAGGTATTGGGCTGCCAGCAGAGATAAGGAATGAAATTGCTCTTCAACTTGATGACCATCAGTGTGCATTAACTGTGGCACTGCATCAATACAATAAGCATCACTGGCTGACAGAAGGGGCTGAAGCCTTTCTAAGCTTGCATGAATTATTAAATGAGCATCGCGACAAAACGGTTAAGCATATTGATATGATAGGAGAAAGGGTTGCCAGACTAGGTGGTGTACCTACTGCACATCCGGTTACCCAACATGAGCTCTCCTATATTAAGCATGAGGTTGAAGGCCGGTACACAATGAGGGACTTCATTCGTAATGATTTAGAGCATGAACTCAAACTCCAGGAAATGCTTCGTAAAACCATAGACCGCGCCCATCAATTAAAGGACTTTGGAACTTCAGAGACGTTACAGGAGGTGCTGGTAGACCGTGAGGACTTCGGCTACCACCTGTACAGCGTACTAGAGGATGATACTTTAGCAAGGGGAATGGACCATTTATTAAGTCGGGCTGGTAATATAGCCGGAGACTCACAGGTCAATACATCTAATAAATTGCAGTAAGCAAAACCCTCGTATGCTTCATGGGTTTTGTTTTCTCGCGGAGAGAGAGGGGTTCGAATCCCCCACCAACTTCACTTAAAAAGAGTAAGCCTGTCGCTTTGGACAGACTTACTCTTTCTTTGGCGGAGAGAGAGGGATTCGAACCCTCGGAACGGTATTAGCGTTCACACGATTTCCAGTCGTGCGCCTTAGACCAGCTCAGCCATCTCTCCATAAGAATTCGCCTTCATATTTTACTACACATTGTACCTATTGTACACACCTTTTTCAATGAAAATTCTGGCGTATGAACTTATCTTTCAGGGACGCCCTTTCCTGTTCCCCTGCCTTTCTTGCCATGATTGCCGGCATGGGCTTTGGGTATACCGGCCTTATTTTCATTAAGTGCCTTCATTTCGTGTATCTGCAGCTCCTGAATAACTTCTTTTCTTTTTTCTTGAGGAGTATGGTCACTATTAAGCTTTTGAAGTCTGCCGATAAATCCCTCAATTCCGTCCCCCTTGCCCTCAAACTGGTCTGAGGTAATCAAGGTCGTAAAGTCAAGCGGTTTATTCCCCGGCGTTTTTATATTTACCCTGAGAGCTTTGCCTCCCTTGCTGTCTTTGGCTTCCTTCACAGTCCATTCTTCCCTGCCGTAGCTCTTGGACAAGGAGAACGAGCAGATTTCTTTACCTCTAGTCGTTTCTTCTCCTAAAGCTCCGGGGTAGTAGTCGGGTTTCTCAGGCTTTTCCGGTCTCTTCCCAGGTTCGAACATCTTAATATTATTCTTCTCAAGCATGTCTTTAATACTTTCAATAAAAGGCTTTCCCTTATTTCCGCTAATCTCCGGCAAACCTTCAATGGTTTGGGCCATTCCTTGAAACACCACTAAAGCCTTCTCTTCTCCATATGTCTGCACCAGAAATTCCTTCCAAAGGTCGAAGTAGTACTGCCCTTTCCTGGATTCCTCTGGTACTTTACCGATGTAGAGCCTATACGCTTTAAGCTTGGTGTTTTCATCATCATAGAGCTTATCGCCAAATTCCAGGGTAAGAGGCTCGAGTATATCCTTAAGTTCCACTTTGACTCCTTCTGCAGCTGACTTGAGATTTAGAAAAGATTGCTTAAAATATGCACCTTTGTCTTTTTTCATTTCTTCACTACCCGGAACTGGATTCCCGGCAAACCCCTCTCCGATTTAATTTTTATAATCTTATTCCAATTATACTATATAGAACCTGGCAGTAAAAGAAAAAGATACTTCATACAAAGTACCTTGGTCAATCATATATGGCGGAGAGGGTGGGATTCGAACCCACGGACGGTATTACCCGCCTCTCGATTTCGAGTCGAGTGCCTTAGACCAACTCAACCACCTCTCCGTTTTATTACTCCTGGTTTCTCAGCTTTCTAAAAAAGTCTTTCAATATCTGCGAACATTCTTCTTCCATTATTCCGGCCTTAACTTCAACTCTATGGTTGAACCTCCACTCTCCAAACAGATTGACAACCGACCCTGCCGCTCCGGCCTTCGGGTCATCTGCTCCGAAGAATACCCTTGATATGCGGGCCTGGATTATGGCACCGGCACACATTGCACAGGGTTCGAGGGTAACGTATATATCGCAGTCCGAAAGCCTCCATCCACCTAGCTTGCCTGCAGCTTTCCTTATTGCAAGAATTTCTGCATGAGCAGTGGGGTCAAGGTTTTTCTCCCTTAGATTGTGCGCACTTGCAATTATTTTTCCCTCTTTTACAATAATAGCTCCTACCGGAGCTTCGCCTTTTTCAAAAGCCTTTTCAGCTTCTCTCAAGGCCTGTTTCATATAATTTTTCTGTTCAGCCTTGCCATTATCCATTTTTCCAACCTTGGTTTAATCATGGTGCGCCCGAGACGACTCGAACGTCCGGCACACGGTTTAGGAAACCGTTGCTCTATCCTGCTGAGCTACGGGCGCATGTTAAACTCCTCGATGGAGCATAGTATAGTATAATAAAAATTCTTGGGTTTGACAAGAGTAATATTTTCTACTTTATCCTTCTTCAACCCTTGTTCAGGAGTCTGCATAAGAATCCCTTGGGTGTATTATCTTTAGTGCAGCATGTATGTCCCGACTTCATCTCTATCTCCCTGCCCAAGAAAGTAAATATCCTCTTTATCAGATTATGAATATCGCAGTTATATATATCTTCAATACCTGTAAAAGCTTGAATATCCTTCTTGTTGTAGTAGTTTTTCATTTGCTTTGAATACCGGAGGGTCATATGGTCTATGGCAAACTCTCTTTCAATTTCTCCGGCATCAGGATAAATGTCTTCTTCAAACATGTTAATAATATTTATTTCCTTAATTTCTTTCTGTGTGTTATATGCCTTGTACCACTCCAATATATACGGGTTTTGCGTCATTACATTTACAAATACATCGCAGTTTGAGTAAACCATCCTGCTGACCGGACTCTGAGAACCTGCAACAGTGTCGACAATGACTACATCAAATGCCTTCCGGGCAGCCTGAATAATGTTCAGTACATACTCGGAATTCTGCTTCAGGTAATCGGTGCTGTTTATCCTGCTTGGATTCACCAGTCTAAGGTTTGGCCTTAAAATATCGGTATTCTCAAAGAGTATTTCACCTGTGAGCCCCTGGTTTTTCGCCAGTGAAACAAGGTCATCTATAGAGTTATTGGTCTTCGGGTCGATTAGATAATTCATCTCTCCGAAAATGAAATTCATGTCGAACATTATAATGTTTAAGTCCGTATACCTTGAAAGGGTATAACCCAGGTTGTAGACCAAAGAAGTTATTCCTTGACCGTGTTTAACACTACCGACTGCCATAAAAATTCCAGTGGTATCCACGTCTCATCCTCCCCACAATTTTGGTTTTGGGTGTTAATTAGATTATACCAGAAAAAGTGATATATTTTAATTGAATTTAAAAAATATGTTGATTGGTGGTTTTTATTGTCTCATGAACTCGGGAAGACTGGCGTTTATTAGGTGTTTACATGTTAGCTGCCTTGATGTATAATAGTTTTCCGGTGATATTTGCGCCCATAGCTCAGTTGGATAGAGTACTTGACTACGAATCAAGGGGTCGGGAGTTCGAATCTCTCTGGGCGCGCCAGATAAAAAAATGGGACGAAAGAACCGTCCCCGCGTCCCAAATTAATTCTTCTCTAGTTTTAATGACAATCTCCATTTCATTTCGGTTGGTGAAATGGTTCCGTCAAGCAATCCAGAGGTTCTTCCCCTTATGTACATTCTTACAGCTTCCTGGAATGCGAAAAAGAACCAGGTGTTTATTTCAGCGCACTTGCTTTCCATTACAACCTGCACCTTGTATTCCGGTTTCTGTTTCATTATGTCCGCCAGGGCTTGAAAAGCCTCCATAGCCTTTTGTTCATCAATATTAGGCAAATCTTCTTCAAATACCTTTGTCCACATCCCGACTGCTTTGTCAACGCATCCTTGCTCCACATACATCTCGGACAGGTCGTGGAGAAGGCGCATCCGGAATTTAGTTTTGCCCTCCTGGTCCAGCTGCTTGAAGCTGTATCCTTCACCGTAATACGGCCCTTTTGTATTGATAATATTGTCTGATATTAAAGCTTGTTCAATCCTTTTAAATTTCATCTTGTCCATTTTCTGATACCACGGCTTCTCTTCCTTGATTCTGCTGTAATAGAGCTTGCATAACTCCTTGTCTGTAATTCTGCTCCTTACGTTACTCACGTCCGTTTTCATAATTTTTCCCCCTTCTAATAATTAGTATTGAAGAGCATTTCCTCTACCTTATGGTAGAATAATAAATTTCATTTTGAGTCTC
>JAWLGL010000042.1:0-822 GCA_041685035.1 Clostridia bacterium | reverse complement strand
CAAGGGGTCTGGAGCTCGAATCTCTCTGGGCGCGCCAGATAAAAAAATGGGACGAAAGAACCGTCCCCGCGTCCCAAATTGCGTGCTTCCCCCTTGTAGTTCAGGTGGAAAAGTATTAGAATGTAGAGGCGGTGGATATTTGGTTTTGTGGGGTTTGAAAATTGGGAGAACTATTGAATAAGCTGAAAAATAGAATTCTTGTACCTGTTCAGGCGCAGACGGGAAAACTACTTACCGTCCTCAACCATCTTTCTCAGAACAGGTTTTATGCAAATATATTTACTCTTGCAGTCTTTCCCGCTGTCCTTCTATTCCTGGTTGAACTGATTCACAGGCAGAATATCCTGTCTGTCTTGCTGTGGCTTATATTGTCACCCCTTGAAGTAATCCTCAGCTATATTCTGACTGCCTCCATATTCTTCTTAATACTTTCCATCTTCGGCAGGGTACGCATAATGGGTTCGGCAGCTCTTCTAGTGCTTATTCTTGCATCGCTTGCAAGTTCACAGAAAAAGCTTCTTGTAGGAGACCCTTTGCTCCCCTGGGACATTTTCCTGTTCAGGCAGGTTTCAGACCTTGTATCCTACATACTTAATGGAATCAGTATATTTAATTTTCTTATGTTTCTCCTTACATTTGCCCTGTTCTTTATGCTGTTCCTGGTTTCAAAACCTCTTCGTTATCCGGCCTGGCATCGTCTGGCTCTGGGTGCTATATCCCTTTTGATAATCTCCTCAATGTGTTTTGACCCGCGTACGGTTTATACCATGCTGCCCAAGGTCGGGATAACCAATATTGACTGGGTTCAGTCCGAAAACTATG
>JAWLGL010000041.1:0-13342 GCA_041685035.1 Clostridia bacterium | reverse complement strand
TGACCGCCGCCGCTTATGCACCCTCCCGGGCATCCCATAACCTCTATGAAATGATACGGTGACTTGCCATCTGCTATCTGTTCCATCAGAATCCTTGCTCCTGCCAGCCCGCTCGTTACCGCAATCCTGAGCTTAAAGCCTTCGAGGAACTTATATTCCTCCTTGGTCCCCTCTATGGCCATTTCAGCTTCCTTTACCCTCTCAAGGCCTACTATAGGCTTGACATGAAGCTTGTCAAACGGGAGCTCTCTTCCGGTTACTACCTCATATACTGTTCTCAGAGCTGCTTCCATAACACCACCCGTAACACCGAATATATCGGCAGCCCCTGTGGAATAGCCCAAAGGATTATCAAAATTTCCGTCTTCAAGCTCCCTGAAGTTTATTCCTGCTACCTTTATCATCCTGGCAAGTTCTCTTGTAGTTAGTACTGCGTCCACATCAGGATATCCTGCAGCCTTCATCTCCGGCCTGGTTATTTCGTACTTCTTGGCTGTGCAAGGCATAATAGACACTACAAATATATCCTTAGGATCAACCCCTATCTTCTGAGCATAATATGACTTTGTCAGCGCTCCCAGCATCATGTGAGGCGACTTGCAGCTCGAAAGGTGGTCAACCTCTTCTGCAAATTCATGTTCTATAAACTTAATCCATCCTGGACTGCAGCTTGTAATCATGGGCAGTGCTGCTCCCGGTCCGGTTAGAGCATCAGTCACGCGCTTCAGAAACTCATGGCCTTCCTCAATAATTGTCAGGTCAGCTGCAAAGTTGGTATCAAATACATCGTTAAAGCCCATTTCTCTCAATGCTGTAACCATCTTTCCAGTCACGAGCGTTCCAGGCTCATATCCAAACTCTTCTCCCAAAGCCGCCCTGATTGCCGGAGCCGTCTGAACCACTACTCTCTTGCTCTTATCAGCCAGAGCGCCCCATACTGTCCTTATAGCATCTTTTTCCTTGAGTGCTCCTACGGGACATACAACCGTGCACTGCCCGCAGTTTGCACAATTAACGGTATTCAGAGGAAGCTCAGCTGCGGGGGCAATAACAGAATTGAAACCCCTGTTCTGAACATTGAGCACTCCCACTCCCTGTACTTCATTACAAACGGTTATGCACCTTCTGCATAATATACACTTCGAGGCATCCCTCACTATGGAAGGACTCGAATCGTCGACCTTATTCCTGATAGCTTCACCCTCAAACCTTGATGTCCCTACCAGTACCACTTCACCAAGCTTCTGGAACTCACAGTTCTGGCTCCTTTTGCAGGTGAGGCAGTCCTTGGGGTGGTCTGACAGCATTAATTCATATAAAATTTTTCTGGCCTTTCTCACTCTGCTGGTGTTGGTGCGGATAACCATACCCTCACGGACAGCAGTTATGCAGGAAGCCACCAAGTTTCTTGCACCTTCCACCTCAACTACGCAGATTCTGCATGAACCGGCACTATGAACCTCCTCAAGGTGACATAGTGTCGGAATGGTTATGTTGTTCTGTTTCGCGGCCTCCAGTATGGTTGTGCCCTCTTTAACTGAAATTTTCTTATTATTAATAGTTATATTAACCATGGCTATGACCTCCTATCGCATCTCAGACATCTCATAGATTCAGCAATGGCATTTAACTTGTGGAATCCAAGTGCGACTTCGTTAAAGTTATTCTTTCTACTTTGGGAATCCAGGTACTTCATAGGGAACCTCTCGTGTTCCACTATCTCTTTCTCCTCCGGAGCCTTGGGAATCTCAATGGGCTCACCCGTATTAAGTTCTCCCTTGCCTCCGAGATATTTATCCATGGCCTTTGCTGCATTCTTGCCGTCGGCTATGGCGGTTATTACAGTATCCGAGCCCCTCACAACATCACCACCGGCAAATACACCCTGCATCCTGGTCATGAAGGTATCCTTATCTGTTACGAAGGTTCCCCACTTGGTCATCTCTACTTCATCCTTACTGATGAAGGGCATATCTGAATGCTGACTTACTGCAGGAACCACAGTATCACAGTCAATGGTAAATTCCGAACCGGGTATGGGCACCGGCTTTCTCCTGCCGGTGGAGTCAAACTCTCCAAGTTCCATCCTTATGCACTCAACCTGTCTTATTCTACCTTCTCCTATGAATCTCACTGGGGCCACAAGGGTCATTATTTCAATACCTTCCTCCATTGCATCCCTTACCTCACGCGGGTCAGCAGGCATATCTTCAAGTTCTCTCCTGTAAAGGATTGTGACCTCCTTCGAGCTAAGCCTCATTGCAACCCTTGCAGCATCAACAGCTGTATTGCCTCCGCCGATAACCACTACCTTGTCCCCGATAGTAAACTTGCCCTTGACGTGGACATCCTTGAGGAAATTCAGTCCATGATAGACACCGAATATCTCTTCTCCGGGTACCCCTATCCTATTTGAAAACTGTGTTCCGGTTGCTATATATATTGCATTATGCTTCTTTCTCAGCTCAGCAAACTTTGCATCGGAATCAATAGGCGTCTCCAGATGAATCTTTACACCGACCTGTTCAATGGCCTTTATTTCCAAGTCAAGCATATCCTTGGGAAGCCTGTATTCAGGAATACCGAATGCAAGCACTCCGCCTGCAACAGGCTGGGCTTCATATACCTCAACCTCGTATCCAAGTCGCGCAAGATAATAACCACAGGTAAGCCCTGATGGTCCGGCACCTATTATTCCTACACTCATATCCTTCTTTGGGAACACCAGGTCGGTGTACGGCTCTTCACTGTTGAGAATCTGGTCAGCTGCGTATCTCTTTAAATCTGCAATAGCAATAGGTTCATCTATCTGTCCTCTCCGGCACTTGCTTTCGCACGGGTGTGTACATACCCTTCCGCAAACTGCCGGGAACGGATTATCCTTTCTTATGAGGTTGTACGCATCACGTATCCTGCCCACTGAAATCAGCGCTATATATCCCGGAACATTTATTCCTGCAGGACATGCATTCTGGCAGGGTGAAATGAAGAGTTCACTGCAAACACCAGCTCTGCAGTGCTTATACTTGATATGCTCTTCATATTCCTCCCTGAAGTTTTTTATTGTACTCAGCACAGGATTAGGTGCAGACTGACCCAGTCCGCACAGAGCTGTATCTCTGATTGTATTTGCAAGCTCTTCAAGGAGTTGGATATCTCCTTCTTTACCCTCTCCTCTGGTAATCCTCTCCAGAATCTCAAGCATTCTCTTTGTGCCAAGCCTGCAAGGTGTACATTTTCCACAGGATTCATCCCTTATGAAGTCCATGAAAAATCTGGCCACGTCAACCATACAGGTATCTTCGTCCATTACAATCAGGCCACCCGACCCCATAATCGTTCCGAGCTTGTTGAGGTTGTCATAGTCGATGGGTGCATTAAGGTTTTCCTGGGTTATACAGCCTCCGGATGGCCCTCCCGTCTGGGCTGCCTTGAACTTCTTATTTCTCGGCATGCCTCCCCCGACATTGAATACAATATCTCCGAGAGTAACGCCCATGGGCACTTCTACCAAACCTGTGGTCTCAATATCTCCAGCCAATGCGAATATTTTTGTCCCCTGGCTCCCTCCGGTTCCATACTGGGCGAACCACTCTCCACCGTTTAACATTACCTTTGTCGCATTTGCAAAGGTCTCAACGTTATTGATGATGGTGGGCTTGCCAAATAAACCCTTTTCAAACGGGAACGGCGGCTTCTGCTGGGGCTCACCTCTTCTGCCCTCAATGGAAACCATAAGTGCGGTTTCCTCCCCGCAGACAAAAGCTCCGGCACCAATGCGGATTTCCAAATCAAAGTCAAATTTGCTTCCCAGGATTTTCTTACCTAGCAGACCGTACTCTCGCGCCTTATTTATGGCCTCTTGCAGTCTTTCTACAGCAAGAGGATATTCAGCTCTGACATATACATATCCCCTGCCTGCCCCTATCGCATAGCCCGCAATAATCATGCCCTCAATTATTGCATGAGGATCGCCTTCAAGAATACTACGATCCATAAATGCCCCAGGGTCACCTTCATCGGCATTACAAACTATATATTTTTCATTACTGTCAGCTTTTCTTCCCGCTTCCCACTTAATTCCGGTAGGGAAACCGGCACCTCCTCGCCCTCGCAGCCCCGACTTCTTGACTTCTTCTATAACCTGCTCAGGTGACATTTCACTTAGCGCCTTGGCCACAGCCATATATCCATCGTTGGCGATATACTGCTCGATAGACGAATAATCAATGCTGCCGCAGTTCTTGAGTACAATTTTTACCTGGTTCTTGAAGAAATCTATATCCTTGACATACGGCATATGCTCTCCGGTTCTCTTATCTAAATAGGTCTTCTCTTTCACTATATCCCCAGAAACCAGATGAGAATCTACTATAGTTTCTATGTCTTTGGCATCCAGTCTCATATAAAAAACCCCATCGGGCTGGACTATCATTACCGGCCCCAGGGCGCAGGTCCCAATACATCCGGTTACATTCACAAGCACCTTGTCCTTGAGCCCTTTCTTCTCAATTTCGCCTCTTAATGCTTCAACTACAGCTTGACAGTTTGACGAAACGCATCCGGCTCCTCCGCATATTTGGATTATATACTTGTATTTTGAAAGTGCCTTATTTGTCTTGTTCTTCAGGTCAGTTAGCTGTTTAACGGTATTTATTTTCACCGAGATTTCCCCCCTCAAGATTGGCTAGTATCCCTCAGCTTATTTCAACTTCTTCAATATATTTTTTAATTTATCGGGATTAACCTGTTTATAGACCTCATCATTGATTGTCATTGCTGGAGCAAGTCCGCATGCCCCTATACACCTCATAACTTCAAGCGAAAACTTGCCATCTGAAGTCATTTCCCCAACTCCTATTTCAAGCAGTTCCTCCAGTTTGTCTACAATCTTCTTTCCCCCCCTTACATAGCAGGCGGTTCCCATACATACGCGTATGGTATATTTGCTCTTGGGCTTGGTTGAGAAAAACGAATAGAACGTAACAACTCCGTACACTTCAGACAGCGGTTTTTTAAGCCTTTGGGCAATAAACTGCTGAAGTTCCAGAGGAAGATATCCGTAAATCCCCTGAGCCATGTGAAGAATCTGTATAAGACTGCCTTCCTTGTCCCTGTATTCTTCAATTATCTGCTCAATTTTGGCGTACTTCTCCTGCTCGGTTTCCTGAGAGCAATTGCAGGTATTGGTTTCAGTCACAATGACTCCCCCCTAAAAAGTTGATTACTTGCTTGAATAAAAACTTATCTTAATAGAATATGAACTGGAATTACGTTTAAGAATAACTATGTATATATGAGTAAAGAATTGCTAATCTTTATATAATGTATCATATTATATCATTTTTCTCAATGCAAAGTACGGTTTTTATTTAACAAATATTTTCAAAATCTGGCTACTAATATAAGGTTAATTTATCTTCCTTTGACTTAAATCTGGGTAATGAATCAAGAATTTTTTTTCAAGGCATTCAATTCCTTGTCGGTTATTTCTCTGCACTTACCAGGCCCAAGCCTAGGGTCAAGCTTTAACCCACCCATCGAAATCCGCTTAAGGTATACTACCTCTTTCCCTAAGGACTCAAACATTCTTTTAACCTGGTGAAACTTACCTTCATAAATGGTCAGATTCACTTCAGATACTTCTGAGGATTCTATAATTTCAAGCTCTGCAGGAAGGCACCTGTACCCGTCGTCCAGCACTATCCCTTCTGCGAATGCTTCCTTGTCCTTATCGATAACCCTGCCATTTACATGCACATAATATGTTTTGGGTATATGCTTTCTGGGTGACAGGATTTCATGTGCAAGCTGTCCGTCATTAGTAAGCAGGACAAGCCCCTCAGTATCTATATCCAGCCGCCCTGCCGGAAAGACATCGAAACTCCTGAATTCATCCGGAAGCAGGTCTATTATAGTTTCGTGGCGTTTGTCATATGTCGCAGAAATCACCCCTCCCGGCTTGTTCATCATTATATAAATATATTTTCTATATACTGCTTCAATATCGTCTATCCTTATTTTGCTTACTCCTGGCTCCACATGGATTCCAGGGTTGCTAATCACATCTCCGTCCACTGTCACACGCCTTTGCCTTATTAGATTCCTTATTTCCTTTCTGCTTCCGTACCCTGAATTGCCCAACAGTTTGTCAAGTCTTTGCCTCTCTCCCATTATGCGTTCCTTCTCCATCCTTTCGGATAATAGTTTTTCATCATTCCACCCTTAACCTTCACCCATCCAAGCGGAAATCTTCCTGTGCAGACTGCTGCCCATGAATCGGTGCAGTCAGAAAAAAGAGTCTCGCCCTTTAGGTACTTGTCCAGTTCTACATCACCGCTATTGTAAAATATTGTATCTTTAATTTCATCAGCTAATAACCCCATAACCAGCGAATGTGCGGGCTCAAATATTCCCCTGTCAACAGTCCCTAACCGCCACCCTGTCCTGAGTACCCTCATACCCGACATGTCTGGGAAATCGGGTTTTACTGAATGAATACCGGTTCCGTACAGCTCAGTTTGCTCCGGAAAATCAATGTTGAGGTACTTCTTGAAGAAATCTGCTGCCAGCTTTACTGCAGCTTCATCGATTTTGAACCTACGTACGGGCTGTATATATTCATCCCCGTCCCTCTTTTGCAGAACTGCTGCAAAGTGCCCTTCTCCCTTCAGTTTATGCGGCCAGAATCTTGCACAGTATCCAGTAGGGTAACTGTATCCTGAAATACTTATTCCGGAAGAAATACCGGAATGTTTCTCAATATCAACCAGTTCATAATTATTATGGTTCTCAAGAAACCTGCATATTATCTGTTCATTTTCCTCGGGCGTAAACGTACATGTCGAGTACACCAATCTTCCTCCCGGTTTCAGCATGATATCAGCCTGTTCCAGTATATCTGTTTGTATTGAAACACATCTCTCCGAGTTATATACTCTCCAGCTTCTTGCAGCCTGTTCATCCTTCCTCATCATGCCTTCGCCAGAGCAAGGAGCGTCCACAAGTATCCTGTCAAAGTACGCCCTCAACCTCGACGCTAGTCTCTGCGGGGTTTCATTTGTTACTATGGCATTTTTCACCCCGTACAATTCTACATGCTTCAGGAGTGCTTTGACCCTAGATTGGCTGATTTCATTGGCAACCAGTACCCCCTGTCCCTTCATATCGGCTGCAATCTGCATGGTCTTACCACCAGGAGCAGCACAGAGGTCCAACACCTTTTCTCCGGGTAAAGCCCCAAGAATTTCTGCAGGTGCCATTGCACTAGGTTCCTGGATATAGTAAAGACCCGCATGATAATAGGGATGTTTACCCGGATTGTCTTCAGGGTCATAGTAGAATCCATCTTTTGTCCAGGGAATCCCCTCAAATGTTTTTCCTGAAAGCTCTGTGTACTCGTCAACACTCAGCTTGAGGGTATTAACCCTTAATCCGTAGTATCTGGGTTTACTGTATGTGTCTAGAAAATCTTCAAACTCACTCCCCAGCAAGTTTTTCATCCTCGCAACGAATTCCTGCGGCAGTTTCATTCACCAATGCCTCCAATTTCAGTTATCTGGGACGGCAGAACCGTCCCCCCGTCCCAGTTTTAATCCTTGAAAGTGTCTTCGGTTTCTATTATAATAGAAATAACTATGCATTTCGAGAATTAATAACATTTACCGATAATTCGGGGGGTGGAAAATGCTTGGTGTTTCCAGGTAAAACTGAATAGTCTATTATTTTATTAATGAAAGGGGACGTTAAAAATGGAAAAGGAGTTTAATCTGTTTATCCCGCACGCCGGTCATCCTAAAGTCCAGGAAATAGTTATGTGTCTTGAATATATCATACCGGAAAGAATCCTGAACAAGATTGCTCATCAGGACTGGTCGTTCACAGAAGACCTTAGCATTAGCAGGGAAGAGAAGATTTTTTGCCTGATTCTCGAGGGACTCAGAATGGCAGAAGAAGGCCAGGTCACATATGAGAAGTTAAGAAAATATTGTTTTGAAAGTGCTTTGGAATATCTGGGACGCGCCTATGGCCTGGCTGTAAGCGACCAGAGGCTCAAAATTGAGCTGCTGATTGCTTATGTAAACTACTTGGAAGAAAACTACAAGGAATGCCGTCGCCGGGCGGGCTCGGTGAACAGCGCACTGGTTAAAAAAAGCTGTCAAAAATGTAACCAAAGCGTTACCCACCTTCTGGAGGAAACCTCAATGCTGTTTAAACTGCTGGAGTCGAAACCGGATACAAACAAACCAATTTCTAGAACAGCCAAGTTTCTCACCGTACAGCTTTAACCCTGATTAAAGGCCACTTTACCAAGTGGTCTTTAATTATTTCAGCGATACAGTATTTCAATATGTATTATATAATATTACTAAACATTAGAAGGAAAACTATAAATAAGCAAAAACTATAACAATTACCCCCTCTCCCATTAGGAGAGAGCAGTTACATACATTCCCTCTCCCTTGATGGGAGAGGGTTGGGGTGAGGGTGAAGGAAAAACAGAGCACCCTCCCCTTAATCCCCTCCCATTAAGGGAGGGGTAAACAGTGAAAGGAGAGAAGGATACACAATGGTAAGCTTAACCGTTCCTGAAAAATATAATAACAAAAAGCTGGATAGATTCCTGCTGGAACACTTCACGCAGCTTTCATATAATGCTCTATACAAGGCTCTCCGGACAAAAGACATCAGAGTAAATGGTGTAAGAATAAATAAAAACGTAGTAGTGAAAACCGGAGACCGGATAGATACATATATTAAGGATGAAATACTTAGAGGCATCGGTGTCAAAAAAGAACCGCGCCCTTTTGATATAGTATATGAGGATAAGCATCTGCTCCTTATCAACAAAATGCCCGGAATACCAGTTCACCCGGATAAAGATTGCAAAGAAACTACGCTGGTCGAACTTGCCTCCCACTACCTTATAGAAAAGGGAGAGTATACTCCTGAAAACCCTGGCAGCTTCGCTCCTGCCCTTTGCCACAGACTGGACCGCAACACCGGAGGTATAGTCATCATGGCAAAAAATCCTGAAGCTTTGGATGTCATGCTTGACAGGATAAAGAAGCGCCAGGTAAAAAAATTCTACCAGTGCCTGGTCATAGGCTGTCCCGAACCTTCTCAGGCTGAACTGCGGCATTATCTCTTCAAGGATGCAGGTAAGAGCCTGGTCTATGTATCGGACAAAAGGAGACCTGGGGCGGCTGAAATAATCACACTCTATAAGGTGTTGGAGGCCGGAGAGGAAATAAGCCGCCTCGAGGTGGAGCTGGTAACTGGAAAGACCCACCAAATCCGTGCCCACCTGGCATACATCGGGCACCCAATAGTTGGTGACGGCAAATACGGTTTCAACCGCTTCAATCGTAAATTCAAAGCCAGGCATCAGGCACTATGGGCTTATAAGGTAGTATTTGATTTTGAGTCAGGAGGGGTTCTGGATTATCTCCGTGGAAAGGCTTTTGAAACCGAGAACATCCAGTTTGATGTCTGTACTGATTAATTTGACTTGTGCAGTATAAGGTAGAGGGACGCGCCATTCGCTCCGCTCAAGGAACATCCCTCTCAGGTTAGGGCCTACTTCTATGCTGCTTCTAGCTTCAGGGAAATGAATTAACCAGCGAATAAGTTTGTGGAGAAACCTTAGATAAACTATGCGAAGTTATGCTAAATTTCAGGAAGAATTGACAGGACGTCAATTCTAGGAATTATTGAGCCTGGATGGCGAATTAATTCCGGTCTGAAATTTAAATAACAAGCATCAAGTTTATCTTGATTTCGCAGCACTTATGAGCGGTTAATCATTTTCCTGCAAGCAGCTTCCCGATGCTATTGAAATTTTACTACATATTAACATTTCACAGCCCAGCCTAGTTAATTCATTTTCCCAAAATATTCATCCCAGGCAAATGATTTATACCCATAATTTAGCCAAGTTTAAGTATGTATCTGAACATTAGCCAAAAATGACTTATACTCCCAGCCATTACGAACAGATGGAATATTTCATGAAAACCGAACCACTTGCAGATATTCGGTTTTTTCAGAGCGTAGATAACTGCACCTATACTGTAGAATGCTCCTCCTGCAGCAAGCCACAGAAGGCCCCCGGAAGGAATAGAACTGACTAGTGGAAGAAATGCAATCACCACCATCCAACCCATTGCAATATAAATGGACGTGTAAAGCCATCGCGGAGCGTTCAGCCATACAATTTTCATCACAATCCCTGCGACTGCTAGCCCCCAAATACTTCCGAACAGGCTCCATCCCCATGCTCCTCTTAAGGGTATGAGACATATAGGAGTATATGTACCGGCAATCAGAACAAAAATCATCATATGGTCAAGCTTTCTCAGTATACGCACGCCTTTTTCACCAAGAGGAAGCAAGTGGTAAAGAGTACTTGCCGTATAAAGAAGTATAAGGCTTGCCCCAAAGATAGAGAATGAAACCACATGCCACGCTGTCGCCTGAGATGCACTGAAGCATATCAGCAGTACCAGCCCGGCTATTGACAGGAGCACTCCTGAAAAATGAGTAAGCCCGCTTACCGGATCCCTCAACTTATTAAACATCTTGCACCTCTATCGTCAATTTTAAGCTTCTTAATAGTAACACCTGATCACTGAATCAATCAAGGACAAATCAGAAACAACCCATATATTCTTAAAAAAGTCTGGATTTTTCCTTTATTTTCATATATACTGTTTTGTAAATATTTTAATAAACATTATATATTTGATAACTTGTACCTGGGAAATTTCCCTGCGCATGTCGTTGGTATGAAGAATACTTTCTTTTACAGAACCACGTTTGTGTGAGTGTTCATCAAGCGAAGAGTGCTTTACAAAAAGAAGGGAGGCATAATAATGGGGATGGGTCGAGTATCTGAAATGGTTACCATGAAACAGAGTAAGATAATGGAAGACACACTTGTCAAGCTGCGCAAGCAAATTACTCTACCTGAGAGAAGTTGGATGAGGATAAAGACTGCGATTGCTGAAAACTGCTACTGTGGGTATGCTGAAGGCAGTAAAAGAGAGTATCTGCTCTACTACCTTCAGGGACAAAAGCTGTCCGTGTCCGGTTTGCCGAACGAAACTTCTAAAATAGTCCATGATACCTTGAGGGATGTACGTGAGACTGCAAAAACTTTAGGAGAATTAGTACTGAACGACAAATTACCAGCAGCCTAGCATTAAAATGAACAAAAAAATACAGCTTGCACGTGCAAGCTGTATTTTTTGTTTTGACGCCAATAATCTTAAACTTGGAAGAACAGTTTCCAGGGATAGTGATTTCGGGGAGGCTCACTTCTGAAACACAATTCTTCCCCTGTTGTGGGATGAACAAACCGGATTTCTGCCGCCCAGAGGGCAATCTGCCCGCCCGGGTTACCGGTCTCCGGCCCATACTTTCTGTCACCGTACAGGGGACTTCCTACAGCTGCGAGCTGAACTCTTATCTGATGCGGCCTTCCTGTGTGCAGATTGATTCTACACAATGAAAGCAGGTCTGCGAAGCCAAGCATCTCATAATCGAGAACTGCTTCCTTTGCACCCTTTATATCGCGGCCAACCACCTTCACCGTGTTGGTCACCGTATCCTTGACAAGAAAATGCCGCAGGGTTCCCTTTTTGTCCTCCGGCTTCCCGTGTACAACTGCAAGATATATCTTGCCAAACGCCCTTTGTCTGATTTGCTCGGACAGCCTTGATGCTGACTTGGATGTCCTTGCAAAAACCATAACCCCTCCAACCGGTCTGTCCAGTCTGTGCACCAAGCCAAGGTATACATTACCGGGCTTATTATACCTCGCCTTGATGTCTTCCTTCAGCATGGTAAGCATATCAGGATCTCCGGTACTGTCCTCCTGAGTAGGTACATTTACTGGCTTCTCTACAACCAGCAGATGGTTATCCTCATATAATATTATTACCTTACCTTTGTTTGACATACCAACTCCTCAATACGAACAAGGCTAACTCTCCCACCGTCCAAAGGTTCCGCAAGGAAGGACAAGCCCTGCTGATGCTGTGGGAAGGCCAACCTCACCGCTTGAAATCCGCCCTTTAAATTTCTGCTCCACAGTCAGCTTAAGAATATTCTCCACCACCACCGGAGAAAATCCGGTAGTATATGAATTGATCAGGAAAAACAGAGGATTGGGCGACAGCACTTCAGTACATCTCTCTACAAGGCTGTACAGTGCATCCTCCAATTTCCAGACCTCTCCCCCTGCACCCCTTCCGAATGAAGGCGGGTCCATAATAACAGCCTGGTACCGCCTTCCCCGCCGGATTTCCCTCTCAACAAACTTGAAGACATCATCCACAATAAACCTTACGCTCCTGTCTGCAAGTCCCGAAAGGTGAAGATTCTCCTTTGCCCGGCTGACCATACCTTTTGCCGCGTCTACATGGCAAACCTCTGCACCGGCATAAGCCGCAGCCACAGTTGCACCTCCGGTATACGCAAACAGGTTTAAAACATTTACAGGCTGGCCTGCATTCCTAATCTTCTGAATCATCCACTTCCAGTTAACCGCCTGCTCAGGGAACAGTCCCGTATGTTTAAATCCCGTGGGTTGTATGTAGAAGCTCATACCATCGTAAGAAACTGTCCACTTTTCAGGAAGTCTGCGATAGAATTCCCAGCTTCCGCCACCTGACTTGCTCCTGTGGTAGCGTGCATCAGCCTTTTTCCACATGACTTCGCTGCTTCTGGGCCAGATAATCTGGGGGTCGGGCCGCCTCAGTGTAAACTCTCCCCACCGTTCCAGCTTTTCACCATTACCGGTATCAATAATTTCGTAGTCTTTCCAATCATCTGCCGTAAGCATGATAGTTATCCCTCCCACCAAAGGAGCGGCAGGCTGCCGCCCCGGTGTTAAAACTGAATATTGTCTTCAAGGTACTTATCCAGTCCTTCAATCGGAATCCTCACCTGCTTCATTGTATCCCTGTCTCTGACAGTAACACTCTTGTCTTCCAGGGAGTCGAAATCAAAGGTAATGCAGTATGGCGTTCCTATCTCATCCTGTCTCCTGTACCTCTTACCTATGCTTCCCGATTCATCGTATTCAACCATAAATCTCCTGGATAGATTCTCATAAACCTTGTAAGCCTCTTCCCCAAGTTTCTTGGAGAGTGGAAGAACTGCAGCCTTAATAGGAGCCAGGAACTTGTGGAATTTCATTACCACACGTGTGTCTTCACCTTCCACCTGCTCTTCATGGTACGCATCCACCAGGAATGCCAGCGTAACCCTGTCAGCGCCAAGAGAAGGCTCAATGCAGTATGGTACGAACTTTTCGTTGGTTACCGGATCCAGATAA
>JAWLGL010000040.1:2698-13455 GCA_041685035.1 Clostridia bacterium | reverse complement strand
CTCCGGCAAACCACTCCGAGTTAACAATATTAAACTTGGTGATATACAGTTTCACGGCCCAGAGTAAGTACGTAGGGACTCCCTCCTTTATATTATTGGGTATGTCGCTTACAGCAAAGTTTTCCCCAAAATTGCACGAGCTTACTATAAAGGTTTTATAAAACCTTATATCAGATGGCATTGAAATATTTTGTTTCTCGAAGTATTCTCTACTGACCAGCCTCAGATAATGGTTTATTACGTATTCTTCTTTGCTTATAGCTATATTTAGCAGCCCAATTACATTGACAGGCATGGCCTTCCTCCTCACCCCTTATTACTGTTTCATACTCTACACAACTCGGAACAACTCTCTGGCATCGGCTACAATCCTCTGGGCAATTTCGCTTACCTTCTGCGCCCTTGAGATGTTGTCCTTGTTTACACTGCTGAATTCATCCACAAATTCGGAGACAGTTCTGACCTTGTCCTCTCCTTTTTGGGTAGTAACCTCAAAGATGTTACTGCTGTAATCTATACTCTTCTCAAGTATACTGCTTAATCCGGATATATTTCCATTCATTTTATTAATTATTTCGGCTATCTCTTTAGACAGTTCTTCGCCCTGTTCGGCCAGCCTCCTCATTTCATCAGCTACTACTGAAAAACCTTTACCTGCATCTCCGGCTTTTGATGCTTCGATGGCTGCATTGACATAAAGCATATTAAACTGTTCAAGTATTATCCTTACAATGTCATTTATTGCATTCAGTTTTCCTGAATCTTCTGTAATAATCTTCGAGAACCTTACAAATTCACCCGTCCCCTTGATCACGTGTTTCTGTATAAAGCTTTCACCCGGAAGAGCTTCTTCAAACAGGTTGCTAATTTCACTGTCATACTTTTCTATAATACTGTCAATGTTCCTTACTATGTTCATCTGCTCCGAGCCCTTGGATATGATTTTCTCAGCCTCATTTCCTAGTACTTTTGCACCCTCTATTATTGCTTTGAGGCCGTCCCTTGTCTGCTCAAGCACAGTATGATGGTCTTTTATCATTCTGTTTAACGCATTAACCAGTTCATCAAATTCTTCGTAACCCACCAATGTATCTATCTTCGGAGCTTCTATAGTATTGATATTTATTACGCTGGATTTTATATAACCTACAAACCCTGTTATGTGCCTGTATACGAATCTTGAAAGGAAGAAAGCGGCAGCTAGCACTACAGCGATACAGGCTATAAGGATACCTGCCAGTCCTGGAATCTTTGCCACAATCTGCTGGTTGATACTGGAGTTGGGTACAGCTTCAAACCATACACCCACTACTTTCTTATCCTTGTCCTGCAAAGGGAAGAATACTCCGCTGTATGCATCTTTGCCCTCTTTAAGGGAGCCCTCATGCCGCAGGCCTTTTCTGACTTCGTCAAGAATTCCTTCAGGCAGGGTCAGGTTGGCTGGAGCTGCTTCGGAACTGCTGCGAACAGTAGTGCCTATACGCTCCTGATTAAGAAAAATCATTATTTCATGGCCTGTCCACTCCTTGAGGCTGTCCAGAAGAGCTGTGTTGCCGTTGAATACAGTTTCTCCCTTACTCAGTGTACCCTCTGTAACCTTCCATACTCCCGGGTGCTTGCTGTCCAAAAAACCCTGTTCAACGTTGTAATTGGATACAATTCTTGTATTGCTTTGTTTGTAAAGGGTTTCTTTCATAATCAGGACAAACAACAGGTTTGCAAGCAATATTACAACCAGTCCTGTCAAACCAAAAAAAAGGAATATTCTCTTTGCCAGTGTGTTCTCACCGGATTTAATTTCAGGATTACTGTTAATGTTAATCACACCTTCCTTAGTTTAGACTTCTATACAGCCCATTTGCTTGACACTATTTGCGCAATATCCAGTACAAACCCTATCTTCCCGTCTTCAAGTATAGTTGTCCCGGCTATGTCGTGTACTTCCCCAAAGTAGTTGGCCAGGGGCCTGACAATAACCTTCTGGCTGCCCAGAAGTCTGTCGACCAGGATTGCAACTCTCTTTTCAACCAATCCCAGGATTACAACATAGTATTTTCCCCTATAGTCCCTTGGTGTCCCCTCGAACTTCTCATGCAGCCTTATCAAAGGAACTGCCACGTCATCAATAACTACAATCTCTCTTGATTCCTTCTTCTTTATATCATCTGCTGTAATGGTCAGCACCTTGTTAACATTGATAGAGGGAAGGCACAGCATTTTGGTGTTTATTTCAGTTATTATACACGGAACAACCGACATTGTTGAGGGAACTTTTAGGGTTATTTTTGTTCCTTTACCCTTTTCGGTTTCTATCTCTACGGTACCGTTAATTTTTTCTATATGGGTTTTAACCACATCCATCCCGACACCTCTTCCCGATACATCCGATACCTTGTCGGCTGTTGAAAATCCGGGATGGAAAATCATATTTACTGCTTCCTGTCTCGATAGTTCCTTTGCCTGCTCATGCGTAATTAATCCTTTCTTTACAGCCGAAGCCAGCACCTTCTCTTCATCAATCCCTTTTCCGTCATCTTCTACTGATATTATTATCTGTTCACTCTTTTGCCAGGTTGAAATTCTGATTGTACCTCTTTCAGTCTTTCCTGCCTTCAACCTTTCGTCCGGCAATTCTATTCCGTGGTCGGCTGAATTCCTGATTATGTGTACCAGAGGGTTGGTAATTTCCTCTGCTATGTTTTTGTCCAGCCTTGTCTGGGAATTTTCTATTATAAGCTCTATGCCCTTCTGTAAGGAGAGCTCTAAATCGCGCACCATTCTGGGAAAATTCTTGAATACTATATCCATGGTTATCATCCTGGACTGCATCAACTCATCCTGAAGCTTTGTGATTGTTTTGCCTATAATCTCTAGAAACTGTGTTGCTTCTTTAAATTTTTGCTCTTTCATGTACTGCCTTCTTAAAGACTTGTTTATCTGCATGAGCTGTGTTTGGCATATAACCATCTCGCTGATTTGATTAATCATTTCTTCTATAGATTTTACTCTTATTTTTACATTTTGTACATTTTCAAATTTTTCTTTTGTAAGCTGGTTAGGGATTGCCTTACTGCTTCCAGATATTTGGCTAGTTCCTTCTGAGGGTTCCTTCTTCTCAACTACCGTACCGCTGTCCTTTTTAATTCCCCTCAGTTTTTGAATTAACAGGTGAACCTCTGTTTGAATATTTCCTTTCGTAAATTCTTCCTTTAACTGCCTTACACTGTCCATACTCTCCAGCAAAAGGCTTATGAGCGGCCGGTCTATATTTACACTGCCATTATTTACTTCCACCATCACCGATTCAATAGCGTGGGTCAATTCCTTCATCCTGCCGAACCCTACCATGCCTGATGACCCTTTTATATTATGCGCCGACCTCATGATACTGTTTACCAATTCCGGACTCTGTCCCTTGCTCTCAAGCTCCAGCAGTCCTTTGTCTATGCGTTCTATGTCTTCGTCCAGATCGGAAATGTACAGGTTCAGGGATTCCTGGTCAAGCTCGATAGCCGGTACACTTTCCGGCTTTTGCTTTGTTTCTCCGGGGGTACTCTGCTTTTCATTTTTTGGCTCGCCTTTGTCCCCCCCTGTCTTCTTCCTGCTTCCTTCTCTTGCTTGTCTCAGCCTTTCAACTATTTTCTGTAGAATATCGCTCGTATCTGTAGTTACACAGCCCTGCCGGAACTCTTCCTTCAGCAGCTTAATCCGGTCCATACTCTCAAGAAGAAGACTTATGAGGGCACGGTCTATGTTTATATTACCATTATCTGCCTGCACCATAATGGTCTCAACCGCGTGGGTCAGCTCCTTCATACTGGCGAATCCCACCATGCTTGATGAGCCTTTTATGTTGTGCGCAGCCCTCATGATAGTGTTTATAAGTTCCAGATTATGCCCCTTGTTTTCCAGTTCCAGCAAACCACTGTCTATACGTTCTATATCTTCCTCCAAATCGGATATATACAATTCGAGAGATTCGTGGTCAAGCTCCACCACCGGCGTGGTTTTTTCAGGTACAGCTTTTTTTGGCATACTTTTCGCCTGTTTCTGAATTTTAGCCTCTTCTGGATTCAGGTCTTGGTTCTGAAGAGGTTCGATACTTGCATCATGACCCCTGGCCCGTTGAATCCTATCAATAATGTCTGATGTTTCGCAATCGGCATTTCCCTTTAGAAACTCATCCTTCATGGTCTTTATCCTGTTCACACAGTCCAGAAGTAGGGATATAAGAGGACGGGTAACTTCAATTTTATGCGCTCTGATATCAGCCATCACTGTCTCTACCTCATGAGTCAGCCCTCTCATGCTGGAAAAGCCAACAAGACCCGAAGACCCTTTCAGACTGTGAAACGCCCTCATGATACTGTTTATCAGTTCCTGGTCCTGGGGTTTGTTTTCCATCTCAATTAATTTGTTTTCTACCAAATCGATGTTTTCTTCCATGCTTGAGACAAAGAGCCTCAACAAGGTTTGGTCAACATTGTTCATTCCGGTTCTTCTCCTCGCAGGGTAAAGCTTATGCCAGAATATCATCCGGGTTCAGTAAGGTAACATGGTCTTTGTTTCCGTCCTGCCCGTCAGTTATACCAACCAGCTGGTCAATAAGGATACCTATATTTTCCTCTCGGTAATTGATAACCATGATTCTTGATGATTCATCATACCCGCCTTCAGGCTGTTTCAGTCTGCCTTTTATGCTTACTACAGGTATTACAGACGTCCTGTATCTGGTAACTCCCATTATGTGTGGTGGCATATCAGGAATATGGACAATCTCCTGAAGTTCAATGACCTCCTCTAGGTAGCCAAGTTTAACGCCGTACTTTTTTTCCCCAAGCCTAAACAAAATACACTGCTCCGAGCGGCTGTCCGAATTGCTCAATTAAATCCCCGCCTTGCAATAGAATAGATTAAACCCATTTTACTATAATTGATATTTTTTTTAAAGTGCAGGGAATAATTTTTAAAAAACCATTTGCATATTTTGGATTATTATATATAATTATGATAAAACAGGGTGAAGCCTTGTCTAGAAGAGTGCGCAAATGTACGACACCTTACTTCGCAACATTTCATTGAACCACTTAAGACCTTCTTCACAGAATAATTTTTAACATATACATAATACTATATTTGAGCTATACTTGTGTGCTTATTAAGTATTAGAATATGGGAAAAGGGAGGAAAAAAATGAAAGACGCTTATCTCGAAAAAGGTATTTCGGCAAGCCAAGTTACATCAGACAATACTACAAACTTGTCCATAGAATACAAAGGATTGTTATTCTCGTCAGGTGCAGATTCTGTTTTCGCCCACTTCGGTTATGGGGCAAAGTGGACAAGCCCCAGTTATGTCCGGATGATTAGAACTGAAAACGGATTCAAGGCTAATATCCCACTGCAAAAAGGTGGCACTATCAACCTGGCGTTTAAAGACAGCGCAGACAACTGGGATAACAACAGCGGCTCAAACTACAGTTTCAGTGTTCGTGTAAAGTAGTCTTTACGTATAGCTAGAGCCGTTATCAAACGGCTCTATTTCTGTTTTATTTTGCCTTCATCCTCCTGCCTTTTTATTTCTTCTTCCGATTTCCTCAGGAACTTTTTTATATATTCTTTGTTTTTCGGTAGGTTGTCGTCCCAGGGATGTTTATATTTCTGAATTTTACTCATCGCTAACACCTCCTTATTCTTATATAGGTGCTCCCTGGTAGTATACATTGCTGTATGTTTTTTCATTCAATTTTATAGAAAATATATTATTGGATTCTTACAAACTATAATTTCGGACTCTTAAATATGATATTATATAATATGATAATCATCACAGGAGGCGGAGTTGTTGCATTCACAAAATGGTCACCAGCATAATCAGTCCTTTCAGGACCTTACCGTGAGACGGCTTATATATTCAATATTCTTGAATCTGGCTATAACCCTGTCTGAGATTATAGGGGGTATTTTATCAAACAGCCTTTCCTTGATATCCGACGCCCTGCACAACCTTATGGATACCTTTTCCATGGTTGTCAGCCTGTTTGCCCGGATAGTGTCGAAGAAACCCATTTCACGCACAAAAACCTTTGGGTATAAGCGCGCTGAGATTATTGCTGCTTTCATTAATATCAACGGACTCATAATAATTTCGTTCTTTCTTTTTAAGGAAGCCTTTCACAGACTGTTTAATCCTGTAGAAATTAACGGCACCCTCATGTTTGTCGTCGCCCTTATTGGCCTGGCGGGGAATGCAGTCAGTGCAGCCCTTCTTTATAGGAGTTCGAAAGAAAATATAAATATCCGAAGTTCATTTGTTCATATTCTTTCAGATGCCTTTTCATCAGTGGGAGTGATTATTGCGGGGATATTTATAATGTTCGGAGGGTGGTTTTTCCTTGACGCAGTGCTTGCCTTCATAATTGGAACATACGTACTTATTCAAAGCTGGCACATGCTTAACCGGGTCATCCACATACTTATGCAGGGAACTCCGGCGTCAGTTGATATCGATTCTATAAAGGACAGGTTGGAGAAAATTGACGGGGTACGGGATATTCACCATATACATGTCTGGAGTCTTACTGAAAACATGAATTATTTTGAGGCTCATGTAAGTATTGAAAAATGCGACCTTGAAAATATGGAAGAAATCAAGCGTCAGATAAAGACTGCTTTGCACAGTGATTTCAATGTCGGGCATTCAACTATAGAATTTGAAACGGCTGAATGCTGCTGTCAGAAGACTCTTCAACAATAACTCCGACCTGCTGCAACTGCCTCTTTGTCCCGGACATTTTAAAGCGCCCAATCCTTTTCAGTTTGTTATGGTGTATGCTCCTGCATTATATGTCTTGTGGTTGGTGAATGTTGCCCGGGTTCCCCCCGTTCAATTCTCAGATAGAGTTAATCTTCCTTGCAAAAGACTATTCACGGGCTCCAGGTTTTTAAATTCTTGCATTGCTTGTAACTATAATGCCTGTTTTGTAGAATTACTTATTTTGATGAGCCTGATTGATATTATTTATTAATTTATGTATAATGTTGATATAGAGCATATATTACATGCTGAAGGATTAATTACAGTTCTATTTATTCTTATTCTCCTGTTTCAATTGTGGCTTTCAAATCAAACAAAGCTTTAAAGACTTTTAACCGTAGATCTCAAAAAATGTCTAAGGAGGCAAAATGAAATGAAAAAACTGCTAATACCTTTGCTCCTGCTTTCCCTTGCCCTAGTGGGGTGCGGCAAGGCAAAACCCTCTCAACAAACTGACTCCCCGGGACAGGGGGCAATAACCGTAGCTACTTATTCTCTCCCCCCCACAGTCGACCCGGCAATGGGTGTGAATGCAGCTGTAAACCGCCTGCATGGTCTTATTGGGGAGACCCTTGTGGATTTCGACAATCAGACATACCAGTTCGTTCCCGCTTTGGCAAAAGAATGGAGTTCTACAGACAGCAAGGTGTTTACCTTTACACTTAGGGATGATATCACGTTTCATAATGGGAAGAAGGTAAAGGCTGAAGATATAAAATATACTTTTGAAAGACTCCTCAGCCCAGAATTAGATTCATATGCTGCAAGCTATCTGTCTGTGATTGAAGGTGCTGAGGATAAGCTTGAAGGTAAAGCTGAAGAGGTTAAAGGTATAAAGGTTGTATCAGAATATGTAATTGAATTTTCACTTAGACATCCTCAGGCAAGCTTTCTGGCGGTTCTTTCCTATCCTGCCTACAGCGTTGTTGACAAAGCTGAAGTTGATTCACTTCAAGACGGTTACGGCAGTCCTGAAAACCTAATCTCCGGAGCCGGAAAGTACAAGCTGGTAAGCCTTTCAGATACCGAATTAAGCCTTACCCGGTTTGACCAATATTTCGGCAGCAAGCCCCAGATAAAAGACTTAAAGTATATTAACCTCCCTACCAAGAAAGCTGTCGTTGATAATGAAGAGGTTGAAGAAATGGACAGGGAAAAAATCGCTGAAATGTTTAATAACAATCAGCTTCACTGCATTATAACCATGGCCAAGATTCCGGCATTGGAGCAGTATCAGCAGGAACTAACCGGCCCAGGAGTAGGTTACTTCCACTTCAACCACAAAAAGGACCTGTGGAAAAATAAGAAACTAAGACAATCTGTCTTTTATGCAGTAGATAAGCAGAAATTAGCAAGCATACTGGGCTTTGAGGTTGCAGACGGCTTTATTCCCAAAGCTATGCCGGGCTATAAACCGATGAACAAGCCGATATACGATGTAGAGTTGGCAAAGAGTCTGTTGGCCGAAGCTGGTTATCCCGGTGGTAAGGGCCTTCCCGAGATAGAAATTCATGATAAGCCATACGGGGAACCGGACAACCTTCTCGGTTACCAGATTGAAAGAGACCTTGAGAAGATTGGGATTCAAGCCAAGGTAGTAATTGAGTCCAATCAAGATCTTACGGTCTTTGAAGAAAGTTCAGATTTGATGCTTGACGGATGGGCATCAGATTATCCAGACGTTAGTTCCATGCTTGAGCCTATAGTAATGAGTACCGGACCGTCCAACGTTGGAAAATACAAGAATGACCAGCTTGACAGCCTGCTTGCTGAGGCACAGAGGGAAACCAACAACAACAGGCGGATGGCGCTATATCATGAAATAAATAATATTATCTATGATGAAGCCGTAAATGCGCCGTACGGATGGGTTAAGAAAACCATATATGTGAATCCCAAGTTAAAAGGTGTACGTTTTGAGTTTAATGATGAATTGTCTATAGACAGTTTGTGGCTTGAATAACTTTGATACTGACTGTTTATAAAGAAGGGATAGGCTTATCTACAGGCCTATCTCTTCTGACATATCTATTATGACTGGTTCTTCCCTCAAAGGTGGTGCTTAAATGAGAAAGAAATCGTATACTTCCAATATTAAGATAGGATACATCCTGATAATATTATTAATGCTTCTGAGTTTAAGCTACTCAATTTATTCCGGTGAGCAGCAAAAAAATACTGACAGATTTCTTTCCACAAACAGTCTGCCTGTTATCAAGCTGGCCGGAGAACTACAGCGTATTATCGCCAATGAGCAGGTTCTGCTGTCAAAGTACTTCTTCTCCAGGCATTCTATCCAGATTTATGCACTTACAAATAATGAGGCCAGTTTTGAAAAGCACCTTTTAAACATTAAAAAACTGTCCTTATCCCAGCAGGAAAAACAGTACGTTGAACTGATTGAAAAGGAATATTTCGAAGCAAAGAATCTTACTTCCTCTATAATTCAATCGGTTGAGAATCTCAAAGCAACCCTTACCACCGCTGAAATGGAACAGAATTACAGCAGGAGCCTGATAAGGCTTACACAGGTACACTCATTTGCAAATAAGCTCGCCAACATTGCCTATGAAAAATATGAGGCCAGAAGGCTTCAATCGCTAACCAGCTTGAATTTCTCACTTACCTTGAACATTATTTCCTCAATAATTCTGCTTGTATTTGCACTGTTATTCTTCAGATTTATGAACAAATTCCTCAATATTCTTGAAGTAAAAGGTACTAAGGACGGCCTAACCCAGTTGTTCAACAAATCCATGCTCGAGGAATTTTTAAAGGTTATGGTTGATAAGTCCAGAAGGGGCAAAAGCTGCCTCACCCTCATGGTGCTTGATATAGATTTCTTTAAGAAGATAAATGACACATACGGACATCTTGCGGGAGACTATATTCTCAAAGAAATAGCCAGCATTATCAAGTCGTCAGTCAGGCTGTCCGACTTTCCAGCCAGATTCGGTGGAGAAGAATTTGCGGTAGTCCTGCCCGATACCAGCCTGGAAAATTGTATCAAGGTTGCCGAAAGAATCCGGGCTTCGGTTGAGTCTGCCAGTTTCTTTTATGAAAACCATGCCATTTCGGTCACTATCAGCATAGGCATAGCCTTGTGGCAAAACAATTATGATACCGGAATTCTGTTTGAAAAGGCTGATGAAAAACTTTATGAGGCAAAGGAATCCGGCAGAAACAGGGTTTGTTATTAATACAAATAAAAACAGCCTCTTTGCAGAGACCGCTGTCATCCTTTATATGATAGGTATAAGAGAATAAATAAAGACCTCAAATGCTACTACAAATAGGGCTTTATTTACCTTTTCTAAAGAGAATCTCTTCCGGTCTTTATGGCAACCAGGCAGTCTTAGTATTCCTACTTTAGACCCACGGTTTTGCGCCCCAACCTTTCGGAAGGTTTGCCTTTAGCATAAAGCCTTTATTTATTTCTCTTTATACCCTGCGGAAGTAATGGTTCTGTAGAGCCAAGCTACATTATTACTCCCTTAGTATTATTATACTACACCCTGCGGATTATTTCAATAAGGTTACAGGAAAATTACAAAAATATTTCATTTATTAACCATATATCTGCTTATGCTGGTATTACCATGCCTTGTCCTGTTTTTTCCTGATTCCATTTTCCTTTAATTTCTCTTGGAACCAAAGCGTACCAATAGACAAGTCCTGTAGATTTTGCTAAAATGTTATTATACACCATCTGGAGGGATTAACAAATGAAGAAATTATATTTTATCTGCATGATAGTCCTTTTTTCCTTTCTGGCAACAGGATATGGCCTATCGGCCGAAAGCAAGGTAGTTGAAAGTTCAGATATCGCCATCATAATAGATGCTAAACAGCCTGAGATGAAGCAAAACCCTATTATAATCAAAGGCAACACGCTTCTTCCTCTTAGGCAGCTGCTCATTAACCTGGGAGTTAAAAACGAC
>JAWLGL010000040.1:0-2688 GCA_041685035.1 Clostridia bacterium | reverse complement strand
GCATCATTATGCTTAAAGTAGATTCAAAGACAGCGCATGTAAACGGTAAAGCAGTTTCCCTTTCAACTGCACCTTTGATATACAAGGGGTCTACTTACATTCCCGTACGCTTTGTGTCGCAGTGCCTTAGCAAGCGGGTTGTATGGCACGCACAGACACGCTCGGTAATTATTACTGATTCTGAAACCTATCTTAAAGTCAAAGAAATTCTTGATGCATCGACTCAGGCAATGAAGGATGTTAAAAAAATTGAGGGAGAATTCTCTGGAAATGTAAATGCAGGCTCTCTAGCGTATGAAGCTTCTGGCCATTTCAAATGGGATTCCATAGAAAGAAACAGCCAGATTAATCTGGACGCTTCTATTATGGGCATGCCTTTCCTTAGCCTGGAAAGCTTCTTAATTGCCAACACCATGTACACAAAAAGCTCCGTGAGTGAAGACTGGACAAAGCAAACTCTGTCCAAAGAAGAATCCGAGCAGATAAATTCCCTCTATACGCTGAATACTGAACAAGCAGTCGATGAGGCCTACTACTCATCCTTTAAGGTGGAAGATACTCTATCTACAGATGAACATACAGTACTAACAGGTACAATGGCTCTGGGGTCCATACTCAATCAGTTAGGCGGCTCCTCATCTCTTGAAGATGTAAATTCTCAAATAAGCAGCACCGAGTACAAAATGTATATAAGTAACTCAACCCATCTTGTTGATAAGCTCGAGATGAATATGTCATCCAAGCAGGCATCTTCTGATGGGGCCGGACAAGTAAAAACCGAATTAACAATCAAATTCACCCAGTACAATGGGGATTTCACAATCAGTCTTCCTGAAGAAGCCAATAATGCAATTGAACTGGAGTAATTTGTTTCTCCTATGAGGCTCCTTCAAGAAAAGGAGCCTTATTCTTTTCTACTTGCTCCAGATTGATTATCCATTATTTGCATTACCATCTCAAACCTTATATAATGCAAATTGGATACTTTGTGTAACGAAGATTTTAAAAATATCTATATTAATAATATAAATCAGATCAGGTGGTACATAGGATGAATATGATGGATTTCATTAATTTTCTTCATTTTTTTCTGCTGGGAACTTCAGCTGGAATTCTTGGAACTATAGTCGGAGCAGGAGGAGGATTTTTTGTAGTCCCCTATCTCTTTCTGGTGTCTAAAATGAGTCCCCAGCTTATTATAGGTACGTCTATGACCATGGTGTTTTTTAATGCCATTTCAGGCACTCTTGCATACCTTCATCAAAAAAGAATAGACCTCCGTACCGGTATTAAGTTTTCGGCTGTAACAATTCCCGGTTCCATTCTTGGTGCCTTTATATCCAGATTTTTTGACAGCAGCCTGTATGGAGATGCATTTGGTCTTCTTCTCCTTGGCGTAGGAATATTTATTCTGATCAGGCCAAAGAATATTCAAAATAACCAGCACGCAAATCCTATAGGCGTAATGGATATAAGGTGGCCAATTGTTAATAGAAGAATATCCGATTCCTCGGGCAATACTTATTTATACTCTTTCAATGAAAGAACCGGTCTGATACTAAGCTTTTTTACTGGTTTTATATCTACATCCATGGGCATAGGGGGCGGTATTCTCATGGTACCCCTTATGGTATACCTGCTTGGTTTTCCGGTACATATTGCTACAGCAACTTCTTTCTTTATTCTTCTCGTCTCCAGCTTTTTTGGCGTAGTAACTCATGTCCTGCTGCAGCATGTAGATATTCTTATAGCTGCATACCTGTCTGTAGGTGCAATTTTAGGAGCTCAGATAGGAGCGCTTGTGTCTAAAAGATTTAATTCAAAATGGACTCAGGTTATTCTGGCTATTTGCCTTGTTCTGGTGTCTGTAAAGCTTATTTCACTATAAATTCTTTCTTATAAATTTTTTATTTATGGAACATTTTTCATTAAAGCAAGTCTAATCTCATAGACTTAATTCTGGAGGTGTGTATATGAAGAGACTTTTACCTTTTGTATTAATTTTTGTTCTGGCTTTTTCTTCATCTCTGCCGGCTTTTGCAGAAGAACAACCAGGTGTAAAGGTTGACTTAAAGCAGGCAATAGAAATTGCGAAGGAAAAGCTGGATATATCCAGCGATGGCCTGGATTTTGAGTCCCGTTATTCTGAAGGTGCAGATGGAAAAAAACTCTGGTACCTGAATTGGAGGTCCAAGGAACATCGGGATAAAAACATGAGTGCAAGCGTAGATGCCGATACGGGAGATATAGTCTATTACCACTCTTATTCCCAAACCATGACTGATAGCAGCAGAATACCTAAACACTCAAAAGAGCAGGCATTAGAAAAAGCATCTGAATTTGCATCCAAGCTCCAACCCGAAAAATTCAAGCAAACCAGACTGCAGGAAAACAACCCGTATGGAGCCGGCATCATGCCATATTACTCAAGCGATTATACCTTTGAGTTCGTTAGATACATAAATGAAATACCATTCCTGGATAATAAAATAACTATAAGCGTTGATAAAAACACCCTTATGGTTAGAAGTTACTCATTTATCTGGGATGAACTTACATTCACGAGCATTGACACAGCTATGGATATTAAAAATGCAAAAGAAATTTTCGAGGTTAAACTTGGACTTGAAGCATCCTACTACAGAACCGATTACGGCTATGAACAGTCTCCCAAAGTCATTGTTATTT
>JAWLGL010000256.1:0-2528 GCA_041685035.1 Clostridia bacterium | reverse complement strand
CCTGTATACGTCGGTATGATATACTTCTGGTTCAATATCTGGAATACAATTAATGACCCCATATTCGGCATATTTATTGATAAAATGAAGTACAGGCCTAAGCGGGGGAAATTCCTTTACCTGATGCGCGTTACAGTTCCGTTTATTTTGCTGTGCCTGGCAGCCATGTTTTTTTCTAATCCCTCCTTGCCCCAAAAAACAATCTATTATGTTCTGCTGGCTGAACTTTTCATTTTCGATACGGCATTCACTATATTCAGCATATCGAGCAATTGTTATTTTTTAGTAGCTGCACCTACAAAAGAGGAACGGGTAGATGTCAATGTCCTGCGCGGGTATGTTGCTAATTTTATAAGCTTTTTTGCTACGCTGGTGCCATCCTTCCTTCTTGTGGGGAACAGAGATGGAAATAGAACTCATATCCTGGCTATTCTAATGGGAGTCATTGCATTAAACGCAATGGTCTATCTGGCTGCTGTTCTATTGCTGAAAGAAAAGCCGGAAATGTACGAAAGGGGGAGCAGTGAGGAAAATGCCATCAACCTGAAAACCTTGTGGACGGATGTGAAAAGCATTCTGCGAATGAAGGCTTTTTGGAGTTGGTTTTTCTATAGCCTTACTGCCCTTGCGCCATCCGGCATCTATTTTACAGCTTTTTTGTATTTCATGGATCATGTAATTCGTGCAGGAGGGCTGGCAACAACGGTTGCAGATACTGTGCCCATGCTGGTTGTATTTGCAGTGTACCCTATATTGGGCAATCTGGTGAAGCAATCGGGCGGAAAGAAGTCAATCTACTATGGAATGATGCCATACATCGCCGGTTATGTGATGTTGTTTTTCTCAAATACCTGGTGGCAGGTATTACTGTCCTATACACCCATCATGCTCGGCAAATACCTTGCTGAGACCGGTGCAGCGCCGTTGGGTGCTGCAATCATAGATGAAAATGAGATGCAGACCGGTATCCGCAAGACAGGGCTGTTTGGAGCAGTCAATGCCATACTGGCCGCACCGGTTTCCGGATTGCAGTTGATCATCTTCATGGGCATTATCAAATACTTTGGATACAATGAACACGCAACATTGCAGTCTGCAAGCGCTATGGTGGGCATACGGATTGCCACTGCCATTGTGCCGATTATATTTTGTCTTATTGGAATGATTCCGCTTAAGATTTTTCCCTATGACAGAGAAAAGGAGCAAGAGCTTTCCCGATTCAGTGAAAATCGACGCAGGGGAGTGGAACACAATTCTTCTGCTGCGTCTTTATAATTACAACATAAATACAAAAAAATTAGTATTATAACGGAGGTGCAGAATGCAGGAATTAACAGGAAGGGAACGGATCGAAAACATCTTAAAAAGGGAACCGGTCGATCGAATTGGGTTGTTTGAACACTTTTGGAGCGACACGAAAAGGAAATGGGCTGCTATGGGCTATATCAAGGAAGATGATGATTTTGCTGACCTTTTCCAATTTGACATGGATTTGAGCTGGCCATTCAACCTGGTGGCAGACCTGGACTTTGAGCCGGAGATTTTAGAGGAAACGGAGGAAACCATTCTGCGGCGAGACGGCAATGGTGCGGTCCTGCGTCAGCATAAGCTGCATTCCAGCACTCCGGAGCATGTAGACTTCCTGGTAAAAGAGCGAAGTGCGTGGGAGGAGTACATTAAACCAAAGCTGACACCGGATCCCCGGAGAATTGATTTCGAGGGCTACCGTTACCGCAAGCGGAAAGCAGCAGAAAACAACCGTTTCTTTGCCTGGTCCGGTATCAATGTGTTTGAATGCATTCATCCGGTATGCGGACATGAATATATGCTGATGGGCATGGCATTGGATCCTGTCTGGATCAAAGATATGGTAGACACCTATGCCAAGCTGACAGTTGAGATGCAGGAGATCCTTTTCGAAAAGGAAGGATATCCCGATGGGATCTGGTATTACGAGGACATGGGGTTTAAGGAAAGGCCATTTATGTCACCGGCTATGTATAAGGAACTCATTCAGCCGGGGCATAAGCTGACCATGGATTTTGCTCACAGCAGGAACCTTCCTGTCATAGTGCATTCCTGCGGATTTGTGGAGCCACTGGTGCCAGGGCTGCTGGAGGCGGGAATGGACTGCCTTCAGGTCATCGAAATCAAGGCGGGAATGGATTTGTTGAGGTTGTATAAAAACTATGGAGATGTTCTGTCCTTTATGGGAGGAATAGATGTCAGGACGCTTTACAGTAATGACAGAAAGATTATCGATGCGGAGCTGGAAGCCAAGATCCCGATTGTAAAGGAGAAGTTTGGATATGTGCTACATAGCGATCATTCCATTCCCTATACGGTGGAATATGATACCTATAAATATTTCATTGAGAAAGGGTTGGAGCTCGGCAAGTATTAAGCAGCGGCCCGGTTTTCATTCAACGGTAGTTCCAACAGATGTGCTGCATTGATATACCTGTCTCAACCGGATAGGTTTGTATAAGAAATTATGTATTAGACTGGATTTCATATAAAGGGTATAA
>JAWLGL010000039.1:10772-13750 GCA_041685035.1 Clostridia bacterium | reverse complement strand
ATGGCAACCCTTTCACCAAACGAGCGTATATTGAAGTTGGATGACTGAAGTTCAGGGAGGTAACGCCTTCTTCCCATCAGGGTTGATACATACCCTTGTTCCTTGCCCTTAATTACGGTTTCCTGCATATAATTTCTGACCATGCTGTATTTCTCCAGATAACTATCAATGTAATTCCTGGCTTGCTTTCTGGTTATTTTAAGGTCTTTTGCGAGACTGAAATCTCCAATCCCATATACAATACCAAAGTTAATAGCCTTTGCGCGGCTTCTCATTAGAGGAGTAACATCCTCTTCCTTTACTCCGAATACCTGGGCTGCAGTAGTTCTGTGGATATCCTGGCCACCTTCAAAAGCTGCTATCATGTTTGCATCTCCGGAGATATGAGCAAGCACCCTGAGTTCTATCTGCGAGTAGTCTGCATCTACAAGAACGCAGCCTCTGGGCGCAACAAATACCTTTCGGATCCGACGTCCCATTTCCAGTTTAATGGGTATATTCTGCAGATTGGGTTCTGTACTGCTGATTCTTCCTGTAACCGTAACGGTCTGATTGAAGTTGGAATGAATCCTTCCTGTATGAGGGTTAATCACTGACTTCATTCCATCTATATAGGTTGACTTCAACTTCACCAGTTGACGGTACTCAAGGATTTTACTTATAATCGGATGTTTGTCAATCAGGTTTTCCAACACTTCAGCATCTGTAGAATACCCTGTTTTGGTTCTCCTTATCACCGGAAGTTTAAGTTTATCAAATAGAATAACCCCAAGCTGTTTTGTAGAATTTATATTGAATTCCTCGCCGGCCAGTCTGATTACCTCTTCAGCCAGACTCCCTATTTTTGATTCAAGCTCTGCGGAAAACTGCTCAATGGCTTCACAATCAACCTGTATTCCTGTCTTCTCCATGTCAGCCAACACTCTGGTAAGAGGCAGTTCAACCTTATAATACAGATTGTCCTGTCCATCTTCATTTAGCTTACTATTAAAAATCCTGGTCAGTCTGAATACAACTGCGCACTGCTCACATGCTATCCTGGATATCTGATTTGCATCACATTCCTTATAGCCATTCTTTTCAAAATCTGAGAGTTCACCTATATCCGCTATAGACAGGTCGAGGAATTCTCTGGAGAGGTCAGCCAGAGTGTAGTTCTCCTTTGCAGGGTTTATCAGATAAGCTGCAATCATAACGTCAAAGTTTACAGACTCAAGCTCTATTCCCTGAGAATTGAACATCCAGTAGTGAGGTTTGGAATTAAATGTATATTTTTTTAATCGTTGATTTCCAAAGATTTTCCGGATTGGTTCAAGCGCTTCACCATCTAGGCCTTTAAGATGTATATAGGCTGTCTTGTCTTCTCCCCAGCAAAAGCTTATACCTATTAAGCTATCATACAAATGTGCCTGATGGTTCACTATCGGATAATAGGCAAATTCCCCGGTCTCCTCAATTATTTTTACTATCTCCTCAAATTCCCCGCTTCGGACCAGGCACCTGTGCTCTATCGAAATACTGCTCCCGGGCTCATCCGGTATTGAAATACCAAGCTTGTTAATTATGCTGTTAAATTCCAGTTTCCTCAGCAGAGGCAGTAGAGCGGGAATATCATACTCCCTTACTCTGCAGTCACATGCTTCAATGTCCAGAGGAGCATTTACGTCAATTGTAGCAAGCTCCCTGCTCATATAAGCAAGGTTACTGTTTTCGGCCAGCAGATTTTTTACTCTTGGGCTTACATCGAGAGTTTCGATGTTTTCATAAATATTCTGGATGGATGAGTATCTTTTTATCAAGTCAAATGCAGTTTTTTCTCCTATGCCGGGTACGCCAGGGATATTGTCGGACGAATCCCCCATCAACGCTTTGACCTCTATAAACTGTTCCGGAGTTACTCCAAATTTATTTATGATTTCATCGAGGTTATATTCTTCAGTCTCAGTTCTTCCCTTTTTCGTTGTGGGCAGCTTAATTCTTATTCTATTGCTTGCCAGTTGAAATGAATCCTTATCGCCGGTAACTATTATTGTATTCATGCCGTGTTTTTCTGCAGACCTGGCAAGCGTGCCTATTATATCGTCGGCCTCATATCCTTCCAGCTCAATCCTTTTGATATTCATCGCATCCAGCAGTTCCTTGAGTACCGGCACCTGCAGGGCAAGCTCTTGAGGCATACCTTTTCTGTGCGCTTTATAGTCCTTGTATTGTTCATGCCTGAATGTCGGCTTCTTCATATCAAAGGCTACTGCCAGATGCGTAGGTTTCTCCTCATTCATGAATCTGATGAGAATATTGATAAAGCCATATATTGCATTTGTATAGAATCCTTCTGAGGTGGCAAGCATTCTAGAACCCATAAGGCCGTAAAATGCCCTGTTGAATATGCTGTTTCCGTCTACAAGCATCAGCTTTTCCTGCAATTTTATCTCGTCCTTCCATTAAACTTATCAACTGAAAAACCTCTTCAATCACTCTTCTGGCTGTTCTAATTCTTCGCTCTTCAGCCTCTCTATATACTTCTCAAGTTCTTCTCTGTTTAACTCATCAATATCGGTCTGAATAACACCGTACTCAAAGAAGTTTGTCAGCTCTCTGGCACGGATTATCCTTCCGGTGAATGTTATTAAAGCTTCTTTCGAAACTGCTATATTTAGTATGACTTCACTGCTTGATTCAAGTTCGATATTACAGGTAAAGCTTACCCCTAACAGGCTGATATTCTTTATAACTGCAAAGTGAACCTCTCTGCTGTCAGATTTCCTTACATTGGCGCTCAGGCTCACCGGATATCTGTCCTGCTTTCTCAGATTCTTTGATTTCTCTACATTCTCAACCTTCACTATGAGTTTCTGGGGAAACATCAGGGTAATCTCCTCTACCTCCCCGCTAAGCGTGTAAACCGTTTCACCTTGAAAAAAGGTGCAGACCACGCTGTCTCCGGTAAAAACATTATTATCCAGGAGCTTTTGAGGAAG
>JAWLGL010000039.1:0-10762 GCA_041685035.1 Clostridia bacterium | reverse complement strand
AACTATCCTGTTTCCCTCTATTTCAGTCACTGTATTGGGTATTGGTTCAAAAGCTGAATAATGTCTTAACCTAATTCCGGAACCATTTTTTATAGCCCTTGGAATAATGCTGTCCTTGTAAAATTCTTTCTTGAAGATATCGGCTATAACGGTCATATGTTATCCCCTCCAACCATATTTGTTTTTTGCTTATTAATTAAATATCTGAAAAGTTCAACTTCTAATTAATTGTCTATTTCTCCATTCGGAAAAAAAATCCTCCCATTCTTGTGAACCAAATAAGATAACCGATATATATATTTTACATTATCTGATTTAATAAGTCACTGCCTGTCATTTCTCTGATATTTAATAACTGTTGAAATCCGAAGTATAAAAATAGTATAATTAGCATAAACCAGCCTTCAAATGTACTGCTTTAGGCTTCATTCTTTCCGGTCCGCGCCGGATAATAACTTGCAGGTATACCTGATTGTAGCATGGGGGTAAAAATGGATATAAAAACAGATTATTCAGACAAGACAGCAACAATTTCCGTAACAGGAAAACTGGATGTAATAAACTCTCATAAATTCAAGGACTCTTTAAGCAAAATTAACACTTCACTCTATCCCGAGGTTGTTCTGGACTTCACAGAGCTTGACATAATTGACAGTTCAGGAATAGGTATAATCATTGTATTTCTAAAGAAGCTAAAGGAGCAAAACGGCAATCTGATAATTAAAAACCCCAACCAGTACATTTGTGAAGCCTTTGAACTGATACAGCTGGATAAAACTATTAGAATTATTCCCAAGAGTTAAATCTTTCTCTGCCTGGCATTGAATAAGCATCTTTTTATCTTCTTCTTCTCTTAATCTTTGTACGTTTGTAATAGTCCCTTATTTTCTCTTCCAATATAAAATCCAGCCTTCTGGAAAGTATATCGGCCTTTATCAGTTTCACCACTGCTTGGTCTCCAATTCTGAAAGCCCTTTTTGTACGTTCACCTGTCAGACAGTAGTGGGCAGGGTCATAGATATAATAATCGTCGTCCAGACTGTCAATATGTACCAGGCCTTCAATTGTATTTTCAAGCTGCACAAAAAATCCAAATGATGTAACCGAGGAAATTGTACCCTCAAATACTTCTCCCAGCTTACCGGACATAAACTCCACCTTCTTAAGGTCTTCAACATCCCTTTCAGCCTGCTCAGCTGTTCTTTCCCTGTCACTTGACACTTTGGCTCTCTCTTCGGCTAGTTGGTCGAGCTTTTTATGCTTTTTTTCATCTATAACAAAATTATTCTTCAACATGTAAGAAATAACCCTGTGAATAAATAAGTCAGGATATCTCCTGATTGGAGAGGTGAAATGACAGTAATGCTCTGCCGCCAACCCAAAGTGCCCCTCGTTTTTGTGGCTGTACTTGGCATGCTGCATGGATCTTAACATTACAGTTGATACAATCTGCTCCTCGCTTCTTCCCCGGATTTTATCCATGATCTCCTGCAGTGCGCGGGTATGCAGTTTATTGATACCCCTAATACTGTATCCCAAACCGTGCAGGAACTGGTTAAGCACCTCTATCTTTTCAGTATCGGGTTTTTCATGAATACGGTAAATAAAGGGTGCATTAGCCCAGAACATTCTTTCAGCAATAGTCTCATTACATACAAGCATGAACTCTTCAATTATCTTATTCGAGATTGAAACATCGTACTGTTCAACCTTTACAGGCCAGCCCCTATTATCCAAAGTTATTTTCACTTCGGGAAAGTCAAAATCTATGCTACCTCTCCTTATTCGTTTGGCCCTCAGAATCTCACACAATTCCTTCATTATCCTGAAATGGCCGATATAATCCTTATATTTTTCAATCAGCTTCCTGTCTTCATCAACAAGGATTCTTGTAACATCCTTATAGGTCATCCTCTCCGCTACCCTGATAACGCTTTTATAAATCTCGTGGTTTACCACTCTGCCCTCACCATCGATTTCCATAGTGACTGAAAGGGCCAACCTATCCACTCCAGCATTCAAACTACATATTCCATTGGACAGTTCCTGTGGCAGCATTGGTACTACCCTGTCTAGGAGGTATACGCTTGTTCCCCTTTCTGACGCATTTAAATCAAGCGGGCTGCTTTCCGGAATATAGTGGCTGACATCGGCTATGTGTACACCCAGAAGATAGCTGCCATTGGGAAGCTTCTCAACCTCAACTGCATCATCAAGGTCCTTGGCATCCTCACCATCTATGGTTACTATTTTTCTCTCTCTTAAGTCCCTTCTCTCTTGTATTTCTCCTTCCTCAACCACCATCGGAATTGTCTTTACCTGCTCAATTACCTCTTCAGGAAACTCTATCTCAATGTCGTACGACTTAGCAATTGAGATAATATCTATTCCCGGTTCGCCGCAGTTTCCCAGAATTTCTATAACTCTTCCCTCGGCGCTCTTTCTTTTATCCGGCCAGTTGACAATTTCCACTACTACCTTGCATCCGGTTACTGCTCCGTTGAACTCAGACTTCGGAATATATACACCGCCAGGGATTCTTCTGTCATCCGGCGTCACAAAGCCACAATACCTACTCTTTTCAAAGGAACCAATGATTCTAGTATTTGCTCTGTTGAGTATTCTTACAACTTCTCCTTCTGGTCTTTTTCCCCTCAACGAACCCTTCCTTATTTTTACAAGCACCTTGTCCATGTTCATTGCACCATTGGTATAATCCTGCGGTATAAATATATCCTTGTCCTCTTTTTCAGAGGATACAAACCCAAACCCCCTTTGATTGATCTGGATTGACCCGACCGCCATGTTGGCCATCTCAGGCCTGACATATCTTCCCTTGGACGTCCTGACCAGGATGCCCTCAGTTTCCATTTGCTCAAGTTTATCCTGCAAGGAGGTCAGTTCCTCTTCCTTAACCTCAAGGAGAGCTGCCACTTCCTGAAATGTTAACGGCTTATACGAATAATTTTCAATTGCATTTAAGATTCTATCTCTCATATCCACCCCTGAAACACCACACATTTACTTTTTACTATACTTCAATATCCTCTATAAAGAGCGTCAGATTTGCAATCAGGTTAACATCCTTCTTTACATTCTCACCCTCAAGTATTCTTACTACCGGCCTCTGAGGCGTTCCTGCATTCTGCCCCACAATGACACCTCTCCTGCCATCATTCAGTTTGACCATACACCCATTAGGGTAAAATGGTACTGACTTTCTGAAAACCTCAACTATACCCGGGTCAAACCTCTTATCAGCCTCTACAAGCAGTGCCTCAAATGCCTCATGTGGTAATACTCTGTTTTTTTCGGTAAATATAAGGCCATCATAGAAATCAGCAATACTTACTATTCTGGAATAGGTGGACATATTACCGCCCTTTATACTTCGTGGGTATCCGCTTCCATCATAGTTTTCGTGGTGCTCGAATATTACCTTGGATGAGTGCAGGCTAATACCTCGGTAGTTTTTCATAACCTCGAAGCCCTTCTTAACGTGCTCAGGAGTTTCCAGGGAGTTTTCCTTCCTTGCCATATCATGAATAAGAGCCCCCACCCCAAGCTCCACAAGCTGTTCGAAGCTGTAGTCCATATTATTTCCGATTACCACTGAAAGAATGCAGACGTTGACCGAATGTCCAGTCATATAATGGTCAACAGTCATATTAGGCATAAGACAAACAGAAGCTGATTTATTTGATTTAATATCTTCAACTATGCACTTTACCGCATCCACAAGAATATATTCATTAAACGGCTTTCCTCTGTGAATCAGGTCATGGGATTGCCTGAATGCAAGATTGGCCTGTTTTCTGGCTTCAAAGCTCACTACCTCTTTAACTTCAATGTCAGCGAACCTTTCATCGTCCACATACAGGCTGCATATACCCATATCCTTTAGCCTGTTCCTATAAGCTTCCGTGATAATGGAACCGGCTCCTAGTATAACCTTTCCGCTTGTTGAATATATTGGGTGTGCGAGTTTTTCTCCACCCTTTATTTGGTTTATTCTCAACAATCTCATATGCTACCTCCAGCCGTATGCAGTATATACGCCCTATTGCTTCAGATAAAACAAATAACAGTATTCAATACAAATTGCAGCTAACTTGAAGCAACCAAGAGAGGTATATCCAAATAAAAAGAATTAACAAAAATAGGACAGACTTAAAAGTCTATCCTAACATAAAATCACTATGCAGGGTTAAGCCTGAATGCTCATTACTGTCAAAACAATAGAAGTAATAAGAAATATTACTGCAGCAACGGTTGTCCACTTACCTAAAATAGCATCAAGTGTTCTTCCCTTATTCTTACCAAAGAAAGTCTCAGCCCCACCGGCTATACTTCCTGAAAGACCGGCACTCTTACCGGATTGGAGAAGTACTATAACTATCAAAGATATGGCCATGAAAATGTGTATTATAGTAAGTATGGTCTTTCCTGTTATCATCTTGCACCTCCTAATTTAACGAAGTTTATTTTAACACATGCCACGGCTAAATTCAAGAATAATTATTGATTTGTTCAAGGTATTATACTAATATTTATATATATGTGAGAAGTACCTGAAATTTTTTCCCGGTTTATGGTTGTATATCCTGAACCGTCATCATAGTATCCGGAGGTCAGAAATGAATGATATAATCATAATAGGCGGGGGCCCCGCAGGTTTAACGGCAGCAATCTATTCGTCCAGGGGTGGTATGAACACCGTTCTCTTCGAACAATTCTATCCCGGTGGACAAATGTCCTCAACTCATCTGATTGAAAATTACCCGGGTATTGAGTCTGTCAGTGGTATGGAACTGGCAATAACTATGGAAAAGCAAGCTAAAAGCTTCGGCGTCTCTATAGTAAATGAAGAAGTAACTAGCCTGGAACTGGACTCTGTAAATAAATTAGTTAAAACTCCGAACAATTCGTACATGTCAAAAACAGTGATACTTGCAATGGGTGCCTCACCTAAAGGGTTAGGTGTTCCTGGTGAAGACAGGTTCCGTGGAAGCGGGGTTTCCTACTGTGCAACCTGCGACGGTGGCTTCTTCAGAAATAAGACCACAGCGGTTATTGGCGGGGGAAACACAGCTGTTGAAGATGCAATTTACCTATCCAAGCTGTGCAAGAAGGTATATCTGGTTCACAGACGTGATTCCCTGCGGGCTGAAAAAGCTTTGCAGGATGCAGCCCTCTCCTCCGGAATTGAGTTTATATGGAACAGTGTAGTTGATGAAATAATGGGAACTGAAAATGTTGAAAACATTGTTCTGAAGAACATTAGAACTGAAGAGACTTCAAATCTTGCGGTTGACGGTGTTTTTGTCGCGGTTGGTACTGCACCAAACAGCAAAATAGTTAGAGGGCTTGTGGATATGAATGAATATGGTTATATACATACTGATGAGAACATGCTGACAAATATGTTCGGTGTATATGCTGTAGGAGATGTAAGAGATAAGCCTATAAGACAGGTTGTTGCAGCCGCGTCGGACGGTGCTACCGCAGCACAGGCTGCAGTTCGCTACATAAATGAGCATCAGTGGGCATAAGGACAATAACAACTGGAGGAAATATGATTCTAATCAAAAACGGCAAAATTTACTGCATGAACGGAAAAACCATTGAAAGCGGTTATATTGTTATTAACAAAGGTAAGATAGTTGAGGTTGGCGAAGGTATTCCATCTGGCGGCATGCATGCTGAAGAATATGACTGTAAGGGCGGGTATGTATTTCCCGGCTTTATTGATGCTCACTGTCACATAGGGATTGCCGAAGATTCCATTGGCACCGAGGGGGATGATCTCAATGAAATGAGTGACCCTGCAACTCCCCACCTGCGTGCTATTGATGCTATAAACCCCATGGACCCTGCATTTGTTGATGCTGTTCAAGCCGGAGTCACATGCGTAATGACTGGCCCTGGGAGCTCAAATGTTATAGGCGGTCAGTTTGCTGTAATCAAAACCTACGGTAAACGCATTGACGATATGGTTGTTAAGAGCCCTGCGGCTATGAAAATTGCTTTTGGCGAAAACCCCAAAAGCTCCTTTAATGAGAAACGTCTTTCGCCAATGACGAGAATGGCAACGGCGGCTCTCCTTCGGGAATATCTGTTTAAGGCACAGGAGTATAATTCATGCTGGGAGGAATACAACAATAACCCTGGAGAGAATGATAAACCTGAATTTGACTTCAAGTTGGATTCTCTCTGTCAGGTATTAAAAAAAAGTATTCCTGTTAAGGCTCACGCCCACAGGGCTGACGATATTCTTACTGCAATCAGAATCTGCAGGGAATTTGGTCTGGACTTTACACTGGACCATTGTACAGAAGGCCATCTTATTACTGATATAATAGCAGCAGAAAACATACCGGTTATTGTCGGACCGGCCTTGGTGGACAGGCCTAAACCCGAACTGCGCAGCCTTACATTCAAAACCCCAGGGATACTGAGCAGTAACGGTGTAAAGGTTGCCATCATGACCGACCATCCCTGCACACCCATCCAGTACCTGCCATTATGTGCTGCGCTTTCTGCAAAGAATGGCATGGATGAGTATGAGGCATTAAAATCTATAACCATAAATGCCGCAGAAATTCTTGGAATTTCAGAACGTGTCGGTACCATTGAGCCTGGGAAGGATGCAGATATATCTGTTTTTAACTTCCACCCCTTTGACTACCGCTCAACTGCACAAATGGTTATGGTGGATGGAGTAGTTGTAGTTCGCAGCTGAATGAATACCAGATTCAATTGGGTAAAATATCCGATAACCAGATAAATATTCCATCTGCTCTGCAGATTGAATTTACTGTCCATATGGAGTATTATATGTTAAAATTATTGTCGGAATCAGAGCAGCAAACAAGAGAAATAGCTGAGAGGCTGGGACAACTTTTATCGGTTGGAGATGTATTATGCCTGTATGGCAGTCTTGGAGCCGGTAAAACCGTGTTTGCCTCAGGGATATCAAAAGGTATTGGCGTAAGCGACAGGGTAAACAGTCCTACTTTCACAATACTTAACCAGTATATGGGGAAAATCCCCTTATACCATTTTGACGTATACAGGATAAATTCACAGGAGTTTTTAGATATAGGGGGAGATGAATACCTTGATGGTGATGGTGTAGTTCTCATTGAATGGCCTCAGAACATCAGCGGTATGCTTCCCAGAAGCCGTCTTGAGATATATATAAATTATGATTGCGTTTCAACCGAAAATATTAACAAAAGAGAAATTATTTTCAAGCCTTTTGGTGAAAGGTATGAAGAATTGGCACAAAAACTTATGGAGGCATTAACGTGAAAATTTTATGCGTGGATACCTCCGGGGCAGTAGCTTCAGCAGCTGTTCTGGATGAAAATAATGTATTATGCGAGTATTCGATAAATCATAAGAAAACTCATTCACAAAAGCTAATGCCAATGATGGACCAGCTTCTTAAGAACCTGGAACTTAAACCGGATGATATTGATATATATTCGGCAGCAATCGGACCCGGTTCATTCACAGGTTTGAGGATTGGCGTTTCGGCAGTTAAAGGCATTGCCCAGGCTCTCAATAAGCCCGTTATCGGTGTACCTACCCTTGAGGGCCTTGCTTTCAATGTATATGGAACCGGCAGGCTGATTTGTCCAGTTATTGATGCCAGAAACAACTTTGTATATTCTGCAGTCTATTCTTATGAGGAAGGTACCTCAAACCTGAAAACCCATGTAGATTGTCAGGCCTTCCATATAAATCAACTGCTTGATATGATAGTAGAAAAAAAACAGAATATAATCTTCCTTGGCGATGCTGTCAATAAGTTCAAGGACATTATAAAGCAGAAACTCGGAAGTCAAGCTTCGTTTGCCGCAGGACATATGCTTCTCCAAAGAGCAGGTTCAGTCGGAATGGCGGCATATTCGAGATATCTTTCAGGCCAGACAGAATCATACATAGACATTCTTCCGATGTATGTCAGAGCATCACAGGCAGAGCAGCTTTTTAAGGAAAAATGCAATCAATAGAAAGGCCTGATTCTATGAATAACAACAGCTTAATCATAAGCAAGATGGAAATAAGCCATATTGAAGAGGTACTGGTTATCGAACAGATGTGTTTCTCTCTTCCATGGACACGTCAGTCGTTTGAAAATGAACTGCTTGGCAATAAATTCGCTTATTACCACGTTGCCCAGTACAATGGTGCTTCCGCAGGGTACTCGGGCCTATGGAAGGTTCTTGACGAAGGGCACATTACAAATATAGCGATTCATCCTGATTATAGAAGAAGAGGAATCGGAAGCAGTCTGGTTAAGCACATGTTTGATTTTTGCCTGGTTGAGAAGATTAGGTCGCTTACACTCGAAGTCAGGGAAAGTAATATTCCTGCCCGTAATATGTATAAGAAATTGGGCTTCATAGAGGCAGGCATTAGAAAAGCATATTATCAGGACAATAATGAGGATGCAATTATTATGTGGAAAAAGAATCTAGGCTGTTAGCCAAACTAGGGGGTTAATATGAAAAAAAATAAGGAACTCCACTACTCTCAACTCAAGTACTTTTGCAATCCTGATTCTCTTAGCCTCAGCTCCACCGCAGACCTTAAACCTCTGAATGATATTATCGGACAGGATAGAGCCGTTCAGGCTCTGGAATTCGGACTGAAAATCCATATCAGAGGTTACAATGTATATATGTCCGGGCCTACCGGTACCGGCAAGACAAGCTATGCGGTAGAGTATATAAAAAGTATTGCAAAAGAGCAGAAAGTTCCGAACGACTGGTGCTATGTGTATAATTTCAAGAATTCTCACCAGCCTACCTCCCTCTCGCTCCCTGCAGGCAAGGGAAAAACCTTTCAGACAGATATGGATGAATTCATTAAAACCATTGAAAACGAACTTCCCAGGGCATTTGACAGTGAGGACTATGAACGTGAGGAAGCTGAGATAATCAGGGAATTCCAGGACAAAAGGACAGAGCTTCTTGAACAATTGAATCAGGATGCAGAGAAACTCGGTTTCAGGGTTAAAGCTACTCAGACCGGTATATACTTTCTTCCTGTTGTGGATGGAAAAGCATTAAGTGAGCAGGAATTCAATCTGCTTGATGAAGAACTCCGCGATGAAATAAGCCAGAAATCAGACTCAATCCAGATTGAAACCATGGATATAATGCGAAGGATAAAAGCTATTGAAAAGGACGTGGAGGAAAGAATTCTGCAGTGGCAGAACAAGGTTGCTCTGTTTGCAGTAGGCATCCATATTGATGACCTTAAAGACAGATACAAAGAATATCAGAAAATTCTGAAGTACCTGGATGATGTCCAGGAAGATATCCTGAAGAATCTTGAAGACTTTATTCACGATGACCTCTCAGATGAACAGAATCCCCTTATACCTCTGCTGTTAAAGAAGGATGCTGATTCTCCATATGATAAATACAAGGTTAATCTCCTGGTTGATAATAGTGGTCTTAAAGGGGCACCTGTAGTTGTTAACTATAACCCAACCTACTATAACCTTATGGGTAAGTTTGAGTATGAGAATGAGTTCGGGACCATTACAACCGATTTTTCCATGATTAAGTCAGGATTGTTCCACCAGGCTAATGGAGGATATTTGATTTTGCAGGCAAAGGACCTCCTTATGAATGTTCAGTCATGGGAGGCATTAAAAAGGGTACTGAAAACACGTCAAATATCAATTGAAAACATGAAGGAACAAATGGGGCTTATTGCCATGTCTACCATGAAACCCGAACCTATCCCGGTAGATATTAAAATAATACTCATCGGCAATTCTTTTCTTTACCAGCTTCTACATGAATTTGATGAAGACTTCCAGAAGCTTTTTAAAATCAAAGCCGATTTTGACGATGAAATGGATTTATCAGACGAAAATGTCACAAAACTTTGCCAGTTTATAGCATCCTTCTGCCAGAGGGAAAATGCGATGCATTTTGACAAAACCGGTGTTGCCAAAGTCATTGAATACAGCTCCAGACTTGTAGAAGACCAAAGAAAAATATCGACCAGATTCAATGACCTTGTTGAAATACTATCCGAATCGTGCACATGGGCAGAAATATCCGGGGCTTCAATTGTATCTGCAGAACATGTTGGCAAGGCGATAAAAGAGAAGATTTTCAGGTCCAACAAGTATGACCAGAAGCTGCTTAAACTTATGGAGGAAGGCACAATAATGATTGACACTGGAGGCAAGGTTGTGGGCCAGATTAATGGGTTATCCATACTCGACATGGGTGACTATGTATTTGGTAAACCCTCCAGGATAACTGCAAATACCCATCTTGGTAAAAGTGGAATTGTTAATGTTGAACGTGAGGTTCATATGAGCGGTACATCCCACGCTAAAGGTGTAATGATACTAAGCGCATACATCGGAGAGAAGTATGCTCAGGATATTCCCCTCTCCCTCACCGCCAGCATCTGTTTTGAACAGTTATACAGTGGTATTGAAGGTGACAGCGCATCCAGCACCGAGCTTTTTGCAATCCTCTCCAGCCTTTCCGGCCTGCCCATTGACCAGGGCATAGCCGTAACAGGTTCAGTTAACCAGAAGGGTGAAATACAACCCATTGGTGGTGCTACTGATAAAATTGAAGGCTTCTTCGAACTGTGTAAGATACGTGGACTGACGGGAAAACAAGGTGTAATTATTCCCAACCGGAATGTACCTAACCTCAACCTCTCGGATGAGGTGGTCAACGCTGTAAAAGAAGGTAAGTTCCATATATATGCA
>JAWLGL010000038.1:0-13758 GCA_041685035.1 Clostridia bacterium | reverse complement strand
AATATGCTTATGATGAGCTGGTTAAGACAAAGGAACTGACCGAGCAGACCACTCACTATAATATTGAAAAGCTGGCATACGAAATTGAGCAGGCTGGAAAGGACTTTGAATATCTGAATAAAACTGCTAAAAAGCTTGAGAAGGATTTGGTTATAGCCAAGCTGAAATTCCTGCTCCTGATGGCAAGTCAGAACCAGGTTGATCAGGCTGAGACTGCTCTGTCCCAGATCAATACCAAAGTCAAGCTGATGGAAGATGCTCTCAAGATGAAAGACAATGCACTTAAGGCTTTGCTGGGCATGGACAGAAATGCTGTATTGAAAATCAAGGCCGGAGAAAAGAAGTTTGAGCAGCTGGGTGAGATTGACCTGGCAAAGCTTAAAGAGGAAGCTTTAACCAACAGGCTTGACGCAGTACAGGTTACAAATTCGTATAACTCCAAGAAAATGGATTATGAATTGTATGAATACTTCAAGGCTTATATAGCATTTGACGATTATAAAACCATGAAAGATAATTTTGAGAAGGCTGACCTTACCTACAAGAATGAGCTTGATGATATAAGGCTCAAAGTCGAGAATGCCTACGAAGCGGTTGTTACCTCGGAAAATGAATACACTGATGCTCTTGATGCCTTTAATAATACCTCTGAAAATCATAGAATCAATGAGCTGCGTTATTCGCTCGGAATGATATCCCAGATTGACCTGATGTCCAGCGAGCTTGCTCTTGTGAAAGCAGAGGCTGATTTGCAAAAGGCTCTTGACAACAGCATCCTGGTCAAGAGGAAGTTCACTGCAGCATGCACGGTTGGCGACCTTGAAGTGGCGCTTGGTCAGTAACGATTTAATAAATCAAGCCCTGGATAATCCGGGGCTTTTATTTTCTCTTCATGATCCCACCGGTGTCATTGCGAGGAGTTATGCGACGTGGCAATCTCAGACCCGCTTTTGTCATTACGAGGAACAGAGTGACGTGGTAATCTCACACCTCCAGGCATGACTAAATCAGGTATTCCTTTTTCGTCTGAGATTGCTTCGTTTCACTCGCAATGACAAGGCTTCTGTCATTACGAGGCGCGAAGCAGCGTGGTAATCTCACACCTCCAGGCATGACTAAATCAGGTATTCCTTTTCGTCTGAGATTGCTTCGTATCCTGTCTCCCCCCTTCTGCAGAAGGGCTTCGATGCAAGTCCGTACGCAGTGGGATCCTCGCAATGACGAGAAAAAAAGAGAGCGCACAATGTGCGCTCTCTTTCAGCTGTTAGTCAGCTTATTTCTGTACGATTACGAGGATACCATACTGTTCCGTAGTACCATCCTGATCTGCACCGTAAACCATGCATCCAGCTGTTACTTCGCTCAGGCTTGCCATTCTCGGTGTATCGCCGGAGATGTCATATACCTTGATGTCTGATTTCAGGCTGAGAGGTGCCTCTGTTGTACCATCAACTGTGTTGAAGGTTACCAGGTTGCCAACCACTGCCTTGACTACATACTTGTCGTATGCGCCATCCTTATTTTCTGCCCATACTGATTTGTCAACCAGCCTGTTGTCTTTTCTTTCAGTATCATTTGCTCCACCAACAAACTTACCGTCTGCGTTAAGTGTATACTTAACAAAGTCGCCGGCAGCTGCTGCATACTTGGAGGATGTCAGTGAAAGGTCGTATACGCCTGTTGCCACTGTATAGGTATACTCTGTACCATCAGTGTATACTTTAATCTTCCATACCTGTGAACCCTCACTGTCAAGACCGCTGAACTGTGTCTGTGTCAGTACACCGTGTTTAGCGTCTGAAGTATAGTAATCGGCAACATCAACCACCAGATACTTTATTATCATTGTATCTGTGTTGTATACAACAAACACATCACTGCCATTAAACTTGTAAGTTGTTGAATCACTTACAACTGCATCCCAACCGTCTACCTTTTCAACATTCTTTTCAGTTGGAGTTACGTTTGCGTTGTATATTACTGTATCTGCCTCTGTATAGTAGTAGTTAGTTGTACCAATCTTAATTGACTTAGCATCATCATTAACGCTGGCTACAGTTGCAGTAACACCAGCAATCTTTGTTCCAAGGTTTGTTACACTTGCAGGTGTATCACCAGTGGCATCATCAATTCTTCCAAGGTTCACAATGTTAGATGCATCGATGGTTCCATCAGCATTAACGCTGTAGCGTACTAAAGTACCCTTGGGGAAATCAGCAACATCCCACTCAGTTATTGCAGAAGAATCAACTAGTGCTCCTGTTACCGACTTATACTCTTCACCTTTAACAGTGAATACCCTCTTTTCACCGGTTGAAGTTCTCAGCTCTACATAATTGGGGAGTTTACCTGTTGAATCAGGAGCTGTTCCTTCCCAAGCATCCTTTGTCAGTATAGCATACTCACCAGCTGCTGATGAAGCAGTGATTGTACCGCTAACCAATATTACCTGACCGATTGCATTGAGTGAAAGTGTAGCTTCCTTACCAAGGAAGTCTGTGAATGTTGAGTCGATAACTGTCTTATCCTCTACATCACCAGTCTTGGTCATTCTAGCTGTGCTGTCAGATACCATTGTATAGGTCTTGCCGCCTACTGTAAGTTTGTATCTTGGGTCACCAGCAGCATTTCCAGGAGTTACTGCATCTGAATCGATGTAGATTTCAGATACTGTACCTGTTACCTTGTTGTCTGTTATTGCAACATAGTATGTGTCGGAATTAATCTCGATGTATGTTACTACATCGCCAACCTTAACATCTTCGCTTGTTGCTTTCTTGCCGTTCTTGATAAACGTTGTCTTGTAACCTGTTGTCTTATCCACGTCTACCAAATCATCAAGATTAAATATTGTTGTTCCTGTCTGCAGTGACTTCACATCGCCGTCACTCTCAACATCCTTGACTATGAACTGCTGTGTATTGAAGCCTGTAGCAGCATCGCCAACAAAGATGTTCATTGTTGAAACATGACCGTCGCTGTTAAGTACAACAGAAACCTTCATTACCCTTGCGTTAACAGCTGTCATGAGAGCAACCAGTGTATCAGTGTTGCCATCAGCATCTGTATAATCCTTGAAGTTTACATATGCCTTTACATCTTCAGCGAGTGTATACTTTGTTCCGCCCATAAGTTCAATCTTACCGTTGTGTGTTCCGTCCGGAAGGGTTATATCAAGAACCGACATGTAACCTTCCTGGCCCAGTGATGATTTAACAACCAAAGATTCTACCACATTATCCTTACCGAAGAACACGTCAACCTCTTTACCAACCAGGTCACTTGTGTCAATACCTTCTGCAACTTCTACAACTATTTCGTCGTCACTATATGTTCCTGCGCTAATCTCTACCTTTTTAGGTACGCTTGTTGTTGAAGTAATACTCAATTTTGTTGCTATTCCAGTATACTTGAGCTGTACCTGGTCTTCACTAAGACCACCAACATACTGTGTCTTTACAACTTCTACATCTTCAAAGAACTTAGGTACAAACTTGTCGGCTGCTGGATCCTTGTAAACGTAGTCGGAATACTTTTCCTGAAGCAGTGTCTTTCCTAGAGGACCATACACAACACCTGTTGATGTATATTCCTTTTCTCCCCACTTCTCGCCTGTAAGTGTATTCCATGCCAGTTTTGCAATGTTACCTCTGATAGCCTGAGCATTTCCTTCAAGACCGGAAACGTCATCTGTTACGCCAGCTTCTGAAGCCTTTGAGAGGTAATTTGCTGGCCATGTTCCCTTACCTTCTACTACAGGTCCGAGACCAAGAGCCCTTACAAGGATTGTGATTGCTTCTGCATAGGTTACCTTTGCTTCGGGCTTGAAGGTTCCATCCGGATAACCCTTTAACAGACCCTTTTCTGAAGCAATGTTGATGTATCCTGATGCCCAGTGACCTGCTGCAACATCCTGGAACTTTGTTGCGCCCTTTGACAGGTCAGCTGCTGTCTGCACGCCTATAACATAGCATGCAATTTTAGAGAATTCTGCTCTTGTGATATCCTGGTCGGGTTTAAATGTCCCGTCCTCATATCCGTTGATGATTCCAAGAGCTACCAACTTTCCTACTGTGTCTTCATAGTCGGTTCCTACTACGTCTGTCGGAGTAGCTGCAAATACAGGAGCTACTGTTGTCAGAACCATAGCGAAAACCATTAAGAAGACCAACGATCTTTTCAAGCTTTTCATACCTTGAAATCCTCCTTTTGATTTTTGATTTTGAAAGAAAGGCATTTTTATTATAAATGCAAATCCGTTAGGTTACGCCTTTCTTTCATGTTTATTGGAATAACCTAACTTCACTTATATTATGAATCCAGGTTTAGCAAGGTTTACCTTCCCAGATTCAAGTAAATTATACCATTGGGTTTTTTTAGCGTCAATGACCTATTTTAACTGTAACAGAAATGTAAAATTGCCCTAATATTTCTGATACACAAGCTTTTGCAGGCATTTATAAAAATTTCTGAAAAAATAAAGCATGAAAAATTTATTTTTTTCACGCTTTATCTACCGCAAATGGCACAAGAATCATTATTTAACGCTGTCGGCAAGTGAGGCTTTAATAAATTCCCTGAACAGAGGATGGGCTCTATTAGGTCTTGACTTGAATTCAGGATGGAACTGTACGCCCACAAACCAGGGATGGCCGGGAAGCTCTACCGCCTCCACAAGCCTGCTGTCGGGTGACAGCCCGCTTATTACCATTCCTTTCTCCAGGAATTCATCCCTGTACTGGTTATTGAATTCATATCTGTGCCTGTGTCTTTCATATATAAGGTCGCTATTATAAGCTTCATGCATCCATGTGTCGGCCGGTATCTTGCAGGGATACAGCCCCAACCTCATGGTTCCGCCTTTTTCATCTATGTCTCGCTGTTCGGGCATCAGGTCTATGACCGGATATGGTGACTGCGTATCGAATTCCGAACTGTGAGCGTTTTCGTAGTGTAATACATTTCTAGCAAATTCTATAACCGCCATCTGCATGCCAAGACATATTCCAAAGTAAGGCACCTTTCTTTCCCGTGCGTACCTTACAGCCAGTATCTTTCCTTCAATACCCCGGTCGCCGAATCCGCCGGGCACAAGGATGCCGTGAGCGCCCTCAAGCTTGCTGTCGAGGTTTGTCTGGTCAAGGTGTTCGGAGTTAACCCATCTCACCTTAACACTGGCACCATTTGCTATTCCCCCGTGCTTTAGTGCTTCAACTACACTGATGTAAGCATCAGGCAGTTCTACATACTTTCCGACAATGGCAATTTCGACAGCACCTTTAAGCTTTTTCTGTCTTTCCACCATTTCACTCCATTCGGCAAGGTCGGGATTTCCGCAGGAAATGTTCAGCTTACTGCATACTATGTCGGCCATACCCTCTTTTTCTAAAATCAACGGTACCTCATAAAGCACCCCGACATCCAGGTTCTGAATTACATTTTTCCCGGGCAGATTGCAGAACAAACCAATCTTTTCCCTTATTTCCTCGCTCAAGGGTTTTTCGGTTCGACAGACAATTATATCGGGCTGTATACCTATATTCCTCAATTCTTTGACACTGTGCTGAGTAGGCTTGGTTTTTAATTCTCCGGAGTTTTTAAGATGCGGTACCAGTGTGACGTGGATGTAAAGTACGTTTTCTCTTTCGACTTCTATGGACACCTGCCTTATGGCTTCGAGGAAGGGCAGACTCTCTATATCTCCAACCGTACCTCCGATTTCAGTTATGACTACATCGGTATGGTCGGATTTTGCCACCCTGTAGATTCTTTCTTTTATCTCATTCGTGATATGTGGTATTACCTGGACTGTGGCCCCTAGAAAGTCTCCTTTCCTTTCCTTATTAATTACGCTCCAGTAAACCTTTCCGGTGGTCACGTTGCTGTTCTTGTTCAGGTTCTCATCAGTGAACCTCTCGTAGTGCCCAAGGTCCAGGTCGGTTTCGGCCCCGTCGTCGGTTACGAAGACCTCCCCATGCTGATAGGGACTCATGGTACCGGGGTCTACATTAATATAAGGGTCAAATTTCTGTATGGTGACCCTTACCCCCCTGGCTTTAAGTAATCTACCTAAAGATGCAGCTGTGATGCCTTTGCCGAGACCTGATACTACCCCTCCTGTTACAAATACATACTTGGTAGACATTTATTTAATCCTCCCGCAATATAAACTATTTTATTATATAGCATTTCACGGCACTTAAATCAAGTCCCAATTCTACCATATTAACATAAGGGCATGGGATATTTCTTTTCCCCGATGCCCTTTTGCTCAGTTATTCTTAACTTATTAATTAAATCAGTATAATATGATATTCTCCCTATAGTCCTTTGCTATATCCTGCCTCATATAGTTTATGGTCCTGTTGAGCAGTGCCGCAACCTCCCCCTTTGTCATGGGCTTAGATGGATTCATGTTTCCATATGTATCTCCCTTGACAAGGCCAATCTTCTCAGCTACATAAACTGCATTCCTCGACCAGGAGGGTATATCGTCGTTATCTCTGAACGGAGTTACTGCAGTAGGGCTCGGAGCCCTGTTTTCGAACCCCAGCGCCCGTACCAGAAGTGTCACCGCCTGTGCCCTTGTAACTGTGCTCTCCGGCCAGAACTGCTTCAGGCTTACACCCTGCATTATCTTCCTCTCATGAACTTCCTTAATATATACATAGTAGGGATGGTCAAGGGGAACATCTTCAAATATCTGGACTTCTTCATTATTCCTGCCTCCGGCTCCTGCCCTTCTTCTTTCTTCAGGGCTTAATTCCGCCGCTGCAGCTTCCTCATCACTAAGCAGTCTGCCGGCCAAGATTATTGCTTTGGCAAGCTCCGCTCTTGTCATATAATCATTGGGCCTGAAATCTTCGGAACTGCCCTTGAATACTTCAAGACTGTAGAGGATTCTTGCATCATCTTCAGACCAGTGCCCTTTAAGGTGCTCTAAAGTGGGAACCACCAGTCTGGTTACTATAGGTGATGTGTCAAATTTCAGCGTTCCCTTAGGCCTTATCAGAAAATCTGTAGGCATCCCCCTTGTATCCAGCTCGGGGAATTCACCTTCATACTGGAGAACACTCAGGTTATTCTGCCGCTGGACATAGCCTCCCTCAAAGCTTATTTCATTCGGCTTGTTTTCCTCATAGTAAAGCTTCTTTGATGTAGTCAGGGAAACTCCTGTCTTCATGGTTCCCGTCCAGCTTGCTCCCTCCCGAGTACCGCTTACAACATAGTCAATAATCTGGGATTCGGCATTGCTCCAGTGTTGGTTGTAGCCAAATACCTTTCCGGTAGTTGAAACGGTTACTGTACCGGTTGACGTTCCGGTTCCTCCTGTTACCGTATAGGTCTTCTGCCCGACAAATTCACCTGCAAAGTACTGGGCAATGGATTTAACATCAACTATTGTACTCTTGGAAAAATTGTATCTCCTCAGAATATAGGTAGTATTGCCCACTCTGATATTTTCATAGGGTATCCCTCTCAGCGAGACCTGCTTTTGTATCTGTCCATTGCTTTTGGTGGTTATGGTAACCTCGTAGGAAATAGTCCTGTTAAGGGTAATGCCCTCTTCTTCATTCCTGAGGTTGGTGTATACATACGTCCAGGTCTCAGTTGTATCCTTCAGGTTTTTCTTAACCGACAATGTGCCTTTCACAACTACAGGCTTGCCGGTAACAAGCAGGATCTCCTGATAATCGTACAGCTTGTTGATTGCTTCTCCTGAAGATATTCCTCCTTCATATCCGCAGTCGCCCTCAGCAGCCAGGCCTAAGACCGGATATGCTGCAAGAACCACCAGAACCGATATCACGTATATGAATTTGTTAATTCCCGCTTTTATTTTCATTTGCAGCCCTTCTTTTCTGAAATGTTGTTTTTTCACCCTCACCCCCACCCTCTCCCTTCAAGGGAGAGGGGGTTATTTCCAATTGACCCCTTCCTGTAGGCTCACGTTTTTGGCTAGGTTCAATCCCCAGCCGTATACGTGGGCTGACCGAGGAAACTTTTTTTAGTTATAAATAAGCAAGTTGATAACTAAAAATTACCATTAAGCTGTCTCTTCTTCTGATTTCTTCTTGCAATCCCAAAACCCCTGCTGTTTCCCCTCCCTTGACGGGAGGGGATTAAGGGGAGGGTGTTTATGATTCTTTCTTCACCCTCACCCCAGCCCTCTCCCATCAAGAGAGAGGGAGTAGTTGTGATTGCTCTCTCATAGAGTATTTTCGGACTTCTAGTTTTCTATCAGGATGAGGTATGCATCTCCTGCAGCGGTATCATCCTTTTTGAGGACTCTAACCGTATCCCCTTTCCCAATACTGCCTGCAGATACCAGTTCATTGTTCCTGATTATGATTGTATTGGGTAGAATACTCAACTCCATCATACCTCTGGCAGTCCACAGACCGCTGTTGCTGTCGTAAACACTTGCATTTACAAGCCTGATTTTTGACAGGTCGGCTTCTCCTTCCTGCCCCCCATCCCCTTCTGTTTCATCAGAAGACTGGTCATCCCTGCCGGTATTGCTTTGAGTATCGGCTCCCAGTTTATACACTTCTCCTCGGGCATTAAATGCACCGTAGGGTGCCGTGCTTATCAGAAGTGCCTGTGTCTCGTCAGCAGCAACATAAATGGACTGCCCAATGTAGTCGGAACCATATACAAAACCTCTGACACTGGCCGCTCCGCCGTCCCTTACCAACCTGGTATCAAAAGTAATGGCAAAGGTTTTGGAAAATCCGCTGTATTCCCATGCGAGTCCATCAAGCAAAGCAAACGATTCAAGTGTGAAATTGCTGTTTTCATTTACATTGGATAATTTGCCCCTGTAAATATAGATAGGGTTATAGATGGGTTTCTTTTGTGTTACTATTACTCCTGCTTCAATCAGGCCGGTAGCTGTATTCCTGTTTGCAGCCATGTATAAAGTATCGCCGGTCATGAGGCTTCGCCTGGTCACAAGTTTTCCATCCCGCACCACAATAGCGTTTTCCTTCAGTATTACTGTATCTGAAGAACCGTCCAGCCCTATACTCCGGTTACCGGATGCTGCAGATGCCAGGGTATCATCGTAGAGAATCTCCTTCGCAGACTGCGGCCTAAAGGTTATCTGCTGAATTACCTCTTCACTGCCGAAGCTGCGTTTTACGGCAATGTATGCCTGCCTTCCGGAATATAGCTTGCCTGCCTTGTCCAAATCCAGAAGTTTCTCACCGTCATATATTTTCAGCCTGTCGTCGGCCTTGAGAATCCTGAATCCTATTTGGCTGTCCCTTATCCATTTGCCCTTATACAGTTTTTCAGGATGCTTCAGGGTAATGTTCCCGCCCGAAATGTCAACACTATCCAGCACAGCCTTATAGATATTACTTATATCCTGGGCATAGGTCTGTCTGGTTATTTCCCTGATTACCGTCATGTCCGGAGTTTTCTGCAGCAGCATTCTTATATACTCCCCGTCTTTAAGTTCATCATAAGGCCATACCTTCTTGTCCGAAAAAACTATGACATTGTCGGCGACATCCAGTACCTGCTGGGTTCCGTCATTCATTTCAACACCAAGGGCAGATTCCTCTCTGAATAATATCTTCCCATAAGCGGCTTCGTAGTTGTCTGCAGCACTTAATTGACTTACATAGCCGTCTTCATCAAGAATTATATGAACTGTATCCCCCGGTTCGATATCGTCCAGGGAGGCTTTCTTATGATTCTTCTCCGCCTCTACCATATCCGGACTGTAGTTGTAAATCCTAATCGTCGATTGGGCTCTTAGCCCTTCCTCGCTGTAAAGTGAAATGTAATTAAGTGCAGGGTTATTATCTTCTACAATACCTGTTATATTTGTTTCCAGTCCTCCAGGATTCGCAATCTTGACTTCAAGTCTTATTATAAGGTTATTTCGTACCATAATATCGGCGTTGCGATATTCGTTTACCTCCGAAATATCAATTAACCTGCCGTCTTTTAATATCTCGGCAGTATCACTGATACTGTATGTGGTTACATTGCCCTCCTCATCCTGCACCGATACCCTTTTGTTTTCCCTGTCAACCCTTACTATCATGGCAGCCATGCTTCTAACTGTCATTGATGCCGGAACAGCTCTAACGAATTTCACCTGGTTATCAGCGTCAACAATGTATTCCAGCTGGTCGTTCACTTCCAGAACCTCTCCGGTCTGGAGACTATCGTTCTTATATACAACCAGTTCCCTTTCGCGTGTCAGTTCTCCGCCGGGACTGAACTCCCGACCCTTTTCAAACAGTTGGTCCTGGGAAAGCTCTCTGGCAATATGATATAACCTGCCGTCTTCTCCCCTTACTGCTATAACTCTGGCAGTACTGCCCCCACTCTGTTTTGCATCAACATCACTGTATATACCTTCAATATATCCGCTTTTTTTCTCCATTGACCTCATGGGAAGTACAATATTCTCCATATTTTTCAGAACCTGTGCCATCTGTTCCCTGGTTATAGGCCCTGTAGGGTCAAAACGTGCATCAGGCATTCCATTCATTATCTTATTCCTGAGAACAGCCTCAATGTAAGGTATTTTGGGCGGATCACTTTCATTCCAGTCATTGTAACTGTTAAAAAGATTCTGCTGCTCAAAAAACGGTTCCAACCGCATAGCCCTTGCCGCCCAGTATGCAACCTCCTGCCGTTCGGCCGGGTCAGCCTTGACAAACCTGTTTCTTGTGCCCGATCTCGGCTGGAACCTTTGAAACGCTACCATTAAATCCGAGCGGGTAATCAGCCCATCATTTGCCGCCAGCTGAAGGTATCCATCAGACCAGTAGGATATGGCATCTTCTTTCTTCATGTTGCTCGACCTTACTGAATCCAACTGTTCTGCAAGCCTCTGAGCCTCGTCTTCCCTTCCCATCATGCGGTAGATTAACGCTATGGCTTCTTGCTTGCTTAACTGCTGTCCGCCCCTGAAATTCCTGTCTCCATAACCTTTTATGGTTTCCAGAGCCGATATTTCATATATCGCATCCTTTGCCCAGTAATTGGTCGGCATCTCAGCAACATCTTCAAATGAAATATTCTCAATTATCTCCCTTGCATTTTCTACTCCAGTAAATATTTCAACCGGAAGCTCGGGCTCTGCAAAGCCCCAACTGCCAGGGAAGAGTAGTGAGAATATTACAGCAGTGCTGAGAATAGGATTTCTTTTATATCTTCTAGTGGTTATATAATCTTTCATTTGGTAATCTTCTCCGAATCATAGAATATTACGTAATTCTGCATCATCATAAGAATATCCGATATATATATCGGATATTCTTAGCTCAATTTTTATACTTTTATTCTTTGTAACGTTATTTTTCGAATTCTAAAATATTCTCTCTGCTTAATATTCCATTGCAATAACCTTATCTTCGTATTGTCCAAGATTGCCGGCGGTTATTTCAACCTCTTTCAGGCCGGTCACCCTTTCTTTCCCCATTCTTTCCAGAAAATCATCCACTCCGTCCAAATTGAATCTCAGAGCCTCGGTTTTATAGTGCATGGGTATAACAGTCCTGGGGTTCAGCAGTTTGACCACCTGGACAGCCTCATCCAAGTTTATGGTAAATGTCCCTCCTACAGGTACAAGAAGAATATCCACCTTGCCAACCTCTTCTACCTGCTGTTCATCAAGAATATGTCCCAAATCCCCAAGGTGACAAATGTTCATACCTTCAACACCAAGGTTGAAGATTACATTATGCCCTCTTTTCTCTCCTTTTACATTGTCATGAAAGGTATTTATACCCTTTACCTGCACGTCCTTGTATATATATTTTCCAGACTGGTTGATTATTTTATAGTTTCCCTTTAATGCCTGAGTATAATTGTGGTCAAAGTGTGAATGGCTTACCGTAACAAGGTCGGCTTCAACTTGGGGAACCTTATAACCGACTGTCGCATCAAAAGGGTCGGTAATTATCCTTGTTCCCTCAGAAGTTATTATGTAGAAACATGAATGCCCTAACCAGGTAATATTCATACTTCACCTCCTAAAAATCTATACAGAATCTTCACCTACATCCTCTCCGGCGCCGATATCTTCAGCATCTCAAGAACATTTCTGATTACTGTCCTGACACAGTCTACAAGCACCAGTCTTGCTTTAAGCAGTTCCTCCCTTTCTCCTTTAACCCTGTGAACATTATAAAAGGAGTGAAACAGGGAGGCCAGCTCCACAAGATAGCGCGTAAGCCTGCTGGGTTCAAACTCTACCGCTGCCTGCCTGACTTCCTCCGGCAGGTCGGCCAGCTTCCTGATAAGCTCGAGTTCCTCCTGCGAGGAAAGCAGCGACAGGTCTGACCTACTGGCTTCAGGCACGCTGTAACCCTCTTCTGCAAGAATTCCAATTATACTGCATATCCTTGCATGGGCATATTGAACGTAGTATACCGGATTCTCATTGGACTGCGAAACCGCAAGGTCCAGGTCAAAATCAAGATGGGTATCGGCCTGCTTCGTATTGAAGAAAAATCTTGCCGCATCCCGACCTACCTCTTCCAGCAGGTCATCAAGGGAGATAGCCCTGCCGGTACGCTTGGACATCCTGGCAACTTCTCCGTTTCTGAGAAGCCGCACCAGCTGGAATATAATAATATCAAGCCTGTCCGGCTCTATTCCTGCAGCCTCAACTCCGGCCTTCAGCCTGGCAAGATGACCGTGATGGTCGGCTCCCAGAAGATTGATAACCCTGTCGAATCCCCTGACCAGAAACTTGTTTCTGTGGTAGGCTATATCTGCAGCAAAGTATGTAGGAATACCATTGGCCCTTACAAGAACCACATCCTTGTCTACACCAAACTGCTCAGCTTTGAACCACAAGGCTCCATCCCGTTCATAGGTGTATCCGCTGTTTTTAAGAATTTCCAAGGTTTCCTCAACCTCACCGCTGTCGTAGAGTGATTGTTCCGAAAACCACACGTCATACTCTACTCCATAGTCGGCGAGGACCGATTTTATCTTTTCAAGATTCTTTCCAAGGGCGTACTGTGCAAATACCTTTCTCCTCTCCTCCGATGGTACTGAAAGGTACTTGTCTCCCTGCACCTCTATGAATTCCCTCATATGGTCACGAATATCCTCACCCTGGTAACCATTTTCGGGAAATTCAACTGCATCCTCACCCTTGAGCAGTTGAATGTATCTGGCTTCAAGAGACTCAGCAAACAACTCAATCTGGTTGCCGGCATCGTTTATATAAAACTCTCTGGTTACATCATAGCCTGCCGCCTCAAGCACACTCGCAATACAGTCCCCCAACGCTCCTCCTCTTGCATTACCCATATGGAGGGGACCGGTAGGATTAGCGCTGACAAACTCCACCATCACCTTACGGCCATTGCCTATATTCAACCTGCCATATTGGCTCCTCTGATTCTGAATGGCTGGAAGAATGCTGTATAACCATGAATGGTCAAGGTAAAAATTAATAAACCCCGGACCAGCTATTTTGATTTCCTTTATATAGGTTCCCTGAATGTCACTGTTCTTTATTATGCATTCTGCAGTCTTAACCGGCGGGCTTTTTACCTGTTTTGTCAGCTGCATGGCAATATTGGTTGAAAAGTCGCCATAGGTTTTATCCCTTGGGACTTCAATGGTAATATGTTCAGGTAAATCTATTTCAGGCAGTTCGTGATTCAGAACCGCTTTTTTTACTGCGTCTACTACTACTTGCTCAATTTTATTCTTAACTCTTTCCAGCATACCTTTCCGTCCTAAGTAAGAGACTATATCTTTCAGGCTTGC
>JAWLGL010000255.1:592-2550 GCA_041685035.1 Clostridia bacterium | reverse complement strand
TGATATAGATACCAACACCATTGAGATTACAGATTTAAAGAGACCTATCGCTGTTGATAGTCCGAATTGAGCCTGAATCAAACCTACCCTGAATACAAGTGTATCAATGATGTCTCCACTTTCATAAACCATAGGACTGTACAGGTTGAACACCTGATCAAAACCGGCATTTAATATCTTACCTAATGCCATAACCAACAACATTATAACAATACTACTAATACCTGGTATAGTAATATGCCTTGTTTGCTGGATTCTGTTGGCTCCATCAATAAATGCAGCCTCATACAGACAAGGGTCTATATTTGTTAATGCTGCTAAATATATAATAGTTCCCCAGCCAAATTCTTTCCATTCATTGGAAATAATCAAGGTAAATTTGAACCACTGATTATCACCAAGAAAGAATACTGACTCAGCTCCTAACATATTAATCATTTTGTTTACCAGTCCACTTGTTGGTGAAAGTATTGTTATTAACATACCGCCAAGTATAACCCATGATAAAAAGTGAGGCAGATATATTACAGTCTGTATTGTCCTTTTTATTGTCATGTTGTTCATTTCATTTAGAAGTAAGGCTGCAGTAAGCGGAACAACAAGACCAACAATAATTTTCATAGCTGCAATTGCTACTGTATTATATATCACAGATCCAAAATTAGGCATACTGAAAAAATACAGAAAGTTGTCAAGACCTACCCATTTCTGATTGCCAAAAAGTCCTTTAGCAGGTATGAATTTTTGAAAAGCGATTACTATTCCAGCCATAGGAATATAATGGTATATTATTGTGATTATTACGGCTGGAACAAGCATTATATGCAAAGGTCTCTGACTAACTTTACCTATGCCTGATTTACTTTTAACCGACATATATTACCACCTTCACAATTATGTATTATTTGCCAGTAATTCAACAGGAGAGCAAAGAGTTGCCCATCCTCTTGAATTACTGGCTGCTTAATTATTTCTTCACATATTTTACATACCAGTCATTAACTTCTTTTATTACTTCTGAACCACCTAACTTACTCCAGTTTTGAACAAAATTTTCAAATTCTCCGATGGGAGCAGCACCCATTATAACTTTTGTAAATACTTCATCTCGCATCTTTGTAAGTGCTTCACCTTTTTCGACCCAGGTATCACCGGGTACGCCATAGAATTCATTAACCATGAAATTGTCCATAGTTTTTCCACTCTCTATCTGCTCCCTTATAATAGCATTTGAACTTCCAGGTCCGAAAGAAAGCCAATACCCCCACGGCTCAAACGATTTGTCACCATTCTTGTACTTGATGATATTATTCCAGTAATTCATATCAAAATCTCTCAATATCCCTTTTGGATCTCCTTTATCCCATGCTTTCTGGATCAATCCCTGTACAAAGGTATTACCTCCGGGACTTCCAATGGCAGGAGTGATTGGCAGAAAATATGCCACATATCCTGGTGAAGGGGTGTGCATTGCTTGTGTAGCCCTTTCAGAACTCAATTTTTCATATCTTACATTTACCATCTTTATTAATGCTTCAGGATTCCTGTAACCTTTCTTTACTACCCAGCAGCTTGATGGCCTCATGTCTACCGGTATTTTTACATTCTTTCCATTTATATCCGGTATTAAAGAAGGTGCAAGTTCTGCATCTGGATTAGCTTTTTTAAGGGACACATAAGCGACTCCCGATTGGCTTCCAAAAATTACTCCAATCTTATTGGCAGCAATATCATTGGTAATAATAGAATTATTCTTCACACCGAATTCCTTATCAAGCATTCCTTCTTTATAAAGCTCAGAAAGTTTAACGAGGACAGTTTTCATTTCAGGTTGTACAGAACCGTAAACAAGTTTTCCTGACCTATCTTTAATCCATATGTTTTTATATGCTCCATATGCAGCGGCAAACGAGTCAAAATATGCACCTAAATCCTTGTCAAGAGGCAATCCTACAGTA
>JAWLGL010000255.1:0-582 GCA_041685035.1 Clostridia bacterium | reverse complement strand
TCTGCCTTTCCGTTACCATCAGGGTCTTTATCCTTAAACACTCTTGCAATATTGATAATATCATCGAAAGTTTTTGGCTGGGCAAGACCCAGTTTCTTCATCCAGTCAGAACGAAGCCAGAGAATTGCCATGCCTGTAAGTTGTTTATGGTCGGGTAATCCCATTACCTTACCATTAATTGTTGAAGCTTGGAAAGATATTGGATTTAGAGAATACAGCTTTTTCAAATCGTCAGAAGCATATTTTTCAAAGATCTCTCCGATTGGTTGGATCATATCTGCTTCAGCAAGCTGAACCATTTTATCAAGCGAGCATGAGAACATATCAGGCAGTTCACCGGATGCTATCATTACATTCAATTTCTGTTCATAGGAAGCTCCCTCTGCAACCCAGGTATTCTTTACATTTATACCCATTTCATCTCTATAATACCTGTACCATATATTGCTATCAAAGGTCTCTCCCTCAGGAAACCTAATAGCTGCTGCTGAAAGATTTCTAACAACTCTAACCTCTATTGACGGACTATATTTTGCCCAAATATCAATTTTCTCTGCTCCTTTAGCTGTTGAAACAGTTCCA
>JAWLGL010000037.1:0-13901 GCA_041685035.1 Clostridia bacterium | reverse complement strand
GCCCTTATGAGCGTTTAATTTATTTTCAGTGAAAGCAATTTATACCTATATAACTCTAAATAATTTAACCAGTATATCTTATAATCCTGCTTTTAATTTCTTTCCCTGATACTTCAAGAACACAATACGACGGCTCAGCTCCTGATACAGGAAGGCTTATACTTCCCGGATTAACCAATAAGATGTTGCCATGATAATTTTCATAGGGTAAATGTGTATGTCCAAAAAGAACTGCATCCACTTCCAGTTCACTGCCCCTTTGCGCAATCCTCCCGCAGCCGTTCTTAACGCTGTAGGAATTCCCATGTGTAAGCAGCAGCCTTGCTTCATCAACTGCAAGTATCTTCTCCCTTGGAGCATCACTGAACCAATCATTATTCCCTGCAACATATTCAACCTTCAATTGAGGATAAATGCTCCTGATATCCTCTGCATCCCTTACAACATCCCCTAGGTGAATTACCATATCTGTATCTTTTGATTGGCTAATAATCTCTATCATTCTCTTTGTATCGCCATGAGAATCACTGAAAACTAAAAGCTTCATGCCGTCTCCTTAATCTGCTTCTATAACTGTATCATCCCTGTAAAGAAGGGTGCCGTTATACCCGTCAAATATATATATGCCTTTATCGGTTTCGACTTTCCATGCCGGGTCAGCCCTTGCTTTTCCGTATTTAACAATCTCCCCGTCTTTATCAAGGTCGGCATAATACCCCAGCACCATTTCCTTTACTAATGTCTGCCCACCGGTAATTTCTATGAGTTCAACCAGGGCATCAACAGGCGTAACCTTTTCCGGTTTACCCGTAAATCCGGAGAGGTTGATTAATCCCTGGCTTATAACCATATCCCCCGAATTAGATATCTCTGCCCTGACACCATTATTAAAAATCTCATTTCCCATGTAAAAAAACTTGAGTTCCAGAACATAACCCTCCGGCATTGTGGATACCGAGGTTACCTCATAGTTTTCAATACGGGCATAGGTGCCCAGTACTCCAAGGACTCTTTCCTTGAGCCGTTCAATATTCTCCATATGCTTATTATCAATGGGCTCAAGCCGGGTCTTATAGCTGAAACTCCCATCATCTTTTATCTTCAGTTCCTGCTCTCCTGAAACGTATACTGTTTCCTCTTCCTGCTGTTCCGTCAATGTCCACCTGCCACTGCCGAAAAGTCTATTGGCAAGGGCTTCTTCCTGAAACCCATCTGTCACATTGATTCTTCTCATGAACTCAAATTCTTCAGGCATTTCAACTTCAAAGCTGATTCCGTTAGTCGATAACAACTGCTTCAGATTCTGAAGCTCATCCTGAGTCATTTCCGCTCTGCTGTCTCTCTCAACAATCTTTATCAATAGAAAGACATTTACAATTAAAAAAACAATAATAAGAATTGTTTTTACTCTGACCCAGTCCACTCTATCAGCTCCTATCCTTCACGGCATCAACTGTTATGCTTTTTTTCTCACCATTTGCTTTGTAATGCACCAGCCAAACCGGCAGCCTTGATGCTGGAACGCCTGCAAACGATTGATATACAAGTCTGATATCTTCAATATTCAGTCTGATATCAGTTGAATGCTCGTTTGCAAATATTGCATTTATTATACTGTCATGGTCTGATGAAAGTCCGTACTCCGTCTCTAGAACCTCGTAGCCCAGAGCAAACCATCTGTGTCTGATTTGGCCTTTCTCCAAAATAACTTCAACGGCGCTGTCAGCTTCCGGAAGCCTCCCTGCTCTATTGAAAACTACAGGTATTCCATCTACTGCGTAATTCAGCTTGAATGTATACCTTCCGCTCTCATTTGTAAAATCAGTCAGAAAATACTCGTAATTAGCTCCAATCTTATCCACCGAGTTGAAAACTTCTCTCAGGACAGTTTTAAAATCAGCATCCCATGTATTTGCAAATTCTGAATCACTATACTCAAACTCTACCAACCCATCGGAGTACACTTTTAAGGTGTTATTCCTTTCATCAATAAATAGATGCGTTCCGTCACTCTTGATAAAATAGGTATAGTCCCCACCATTTAAGAACTTGTGGGCCAACTGGTTTATTTCCTTCTCGCTGTTAGCTGAAATCTCAGGCTTGAACTCAACTTCGTTAAATCTGACCGCTTTTTTACGTGAATCCGAAAACACAAATGTTGGAGCAAAAACCCTTTCTCCATAAGCAAGATAATCGTTTCCTTTTGAACCGAACGCTTCAGGCAAAAACGCATACCTTATCAGACTTGCATCAGTGAATATTTCCTCAAAATCTTTATCATCTATGCCTTCCTGATTTGTCAGCTCAAGCTTTTGGTACAGGCTGCTCTCTCCACCTTTTTTAATATAGAGTACTACTTCCTGACCGAATTTGGTAACAGCTATTCCTTCCACATCAAGAACTGCCTGGTTCAGTTCTACTCCATTTGTTTCAAGAAGGAGCGACAGAATTTCCTGATTCAACGGATAATTGAAATCCAGCACAATTGAGCGTTTAACCAGCAGGCCATCCCATTCCTCTTTCTTAATATCTATAGGCCTTATTCTTGCCTGGCTTGTAGAGATGTTTTTAAACATGGATTTTACAGTGGTCCAGAGTTTGCTGTACTTATCCTCAGAAGGATACAATATCCAATGGCCTTCTTCACCGTCGTTTACAATTATCTGCCGGGGAATAATAGCTTTACTGCATTTAATCTCCAGGTCATCCTTTCCCATATTTATAAGCCGTGAGAAAGTCATGTTACTAAATTTAGCAAAAAAAGCCGAAAACCCATGGTAATCTTCGAACCATAGGCTTCCACTCAGAATCAAACTGGAAATAATCAATAAAATCAGAAAGTATGTCTTTATCCTGCCTCTGCTTATTGTAAGCATCCTAAACCTCGCAAGTATTCAAGCTGAACACATCAGTTCTTAATTATTTTGCTTACCAGGTCTTCAATCTTCACTATGCCGTTTTTGAGCAGTTCCTTCAACGTAAGCTTCTTGACAGTGATTTGCCTTTTAATTACCTGAAAGTGCCCATCCTTCTCAGCATAAATCAATACCCTGTTGACCTTATCACGTTCAAGCTCAACTTCTTTAAGAAAGTAGCCTGACCGGCCTACTTCCCATGCAACTTCTTTTTCATTCATCATTAACTTCTCATATGTATATCCATTACTTTTCTTTATGTATACGGTTACCTTTACTCCCGGTTCAGCTGTGCCTGAGAAATGGCACAAATCGCTGAAGGTCGAAAAATTCTCTTCTGGTTTGGACAGTTCTACAAGAGCAGCAGTGCCTTCTTCATCTCCCGACAGACTGGCCGGAGATGCAAGTGCCGTTCCGGAGAACATTATTACCAAAACCATCAGAGCTGCGACCGTTAAAAAAAGTTTACTTTTCATGGTCCACACCTCTGCAAATTATTAAACTAATTATATCAGCAATTCCATTATACTTTAAAAATATTACAGGAGTATTACGTGGCACTTAAAATTCGTTTACACCCTGGATTCTGCGATACTATCCGGTGGTGGTCTCCTGACATCCCGGACTAAAAGCGGGAAACGAAATAACAACCTCGGTTCCTTTACCGAATTTGCTTTCAATAGAAATCCTACCTGAATTAGCCTCCACAATTTCCCTTGCAATTGAAAGACCCAGACCTGTACCTCCCATATCTCTGGAACGTGCCTTATCCACCCTGTAAAATCTTTCAAAAATCCTGGGCAGGTCTTTTGAAGGTATTCCTATTCCATTATCGGTAACCTTTACATAAGCATCATTTTCTTTATTTCCTACTTCAACAACTATTTTCCCCTTCTCGGGTGTATACTTGATTGAGTTGGAAATTATATTGATAACCACCTGTTCTACCCCATCCCTGTCTGCAAAGACAGCAGGAATATCCTGCCTTACTATACATTCCAGCGCCTGCAGCTTCTTACCGGCTTCAATTTTCATTTTTTCAACAACATCCTTGACCATTTCTTCCAGGTCAAGTTCAACTTTCTTCCAGCGGGTTTCATTACAGTCCAGCCTTGAAAGCTGCAAGAGGTCACTTACAATTCTGGACATCCTGTTGGCTTCGGAATTTATGACGTTTAAGAAATCTCCGGCCAGGTTTTTGTCTTCCACTGCTCCGTCCATGAGTGTCTCTGCATAAGTTTTTATGGATGTGAGAGGTGTTTTCAATTCGTGCGATACGTTTGCAACAAATTCTCTTCTCATATTTTCCAGTTTTTGCTGCTCCGTAATGTCCCGTATTACTGCAACAATACCGCTTGCAGCACCATCCTCACTTCTGAATGGGGCAAATACAATCTTGTAATACCTTTGCCTGAAGCTTACAAGTTCTTCTATTCTGCCGCCGCTGTCCAGTTTGTCTATGTCTCTCCTGGATACCGTCAAGCCTATTCGTCCGAAAATGGTATCAAACGATTCCTCCAGGCTGGAAATCTGAAGCATCTTTTCTGATGCAGGGTTGGCATGGATTATTCTGCCTTCAGGGCTGAATGCAATTACTCCATCGGTCATATGAAGAAGTATAGTTACAATTTTGCTTTTTTCACTGGATATTTCATTCAATGTGCGCTTTAACTCCATGGACATGTAGTTAAAGGAATCGCTCAGTTTTCCAATTTCATCCCCTGACCGGTTCTCAATCACATGTTCAAAATCACCCGACGCCATTTTTTCTGCACGGTTTGTAAGATTTGAAATAGGTCCGGTAATGGCCTGTGCAAGGAGATAGCCAAGCAGTATTGATACTCCGAGTGCTGAGAAAACCGAATAGAATATAACGCTTTTCAGCCTGTCAAGAACATTTTTAAGGCCGTACTTGTTATATTTGATGTACAGAATATATTTGACTTTATCATTCTTAAGTATGGGCTTTGCATAGTCAAGCTGGTCGTCCTTGTTGAGCATTTTATTACCTATCTGACCGTTCATTGCTGCAAGAATGTTGGGAGTTCTGGGTACCGGGCCCTTTTCCATATCCTCCTTTGGGTCTGATGCAAAAATGATATTGCCCAGATTATCAAGCAGGTATCCTTTTCGATTTACATTGTTTATCAGAAATATGTTTCTGAAGGTTTTAAAAAGCTCATAGCTGTAATTCGGGCTGTCTTCACTTATGTTCTTCTCAATATCCTTTTCTGAAAATACCTGAACCGATTGGTTCATCTGAGATACGAATTCATCTTTATATGCCTTCTCAACCGCATAGAGTAGATAGGTTCCTACAACTATCATTATGGAAATGACCAGTAAGAAGAATATGGATACAAGTCTCCATTTAAGACTTTTAAAAAACATTCAACTTCCCCCTAAAATACCAGTAGGCTGCAAGAAAAGTTTAGAGTTACATTAGTTTAGAAATGTATTAACTCCCAGCTGACTAAAGGTCAACAGCCAAAGACCGAACCATAAGCCGGCTAATTCTCATCGAATCTATTGAAATAGTATCCTACTCCCCTCTTTGTTAGCACGTATACAGGCTCTCCTGCGTCATCCTCAATCTTTTCCCTTAACCTTCTTACCGTTACGTCCACCGTTCGGACATCACCGTAGTACTCATAGCCCCATACCTTTTCTAAGAGATGTTCACGTGTGAATATCTGACCGGGCTGAGTGGCAAGGAACTTCAGCAGTTCAAATTCTCTGAGAGTGAGTTCGATAATCTTCCTGTTTTTCTTGACCTCATATCTGGAGAAGTCTATTTCAAGGTCTTTACTTACCAGAGTATCGTCAGGGGCAGCAGCACCTGAAGTCTCCGGCACAGTTCTCCTCAAATTTGCCCTTATCCTGGCCATAAGCTCCCGTACGCTGAATGGCTTGGTTATATAATCATCTGCTCCAAGCTCAAGCCCGAGAACCTTGTCCACTTCTTCCTCCTTGGCAGTAAGCATGAGAATGGGTGTTGATATTTTCTCCCTGAGTTTTTTACAAACCGAAAAACCGTCAAGCTTGGGAAGCATTACGTCAAGAAGTATAAGGTCAGGCTTGCTGTTAAGCGCTATATCCAGGCCCTCTTCTCCATCATATGCTTCCATTGTTGAGTATCCATCCTTCTTGAGATTAAATCTCAGGATATCAACTATGGGTTTTTCATCCTCAATAATAAGAATCTTTTTACTCATTCAATACCACCCCAATTATTTTAAAAGACAACTTATCTACTCAATTATATCATTTAAAACCAATTATACAATACGGATTTGCAAGTAATTTTTATCCAGAAAGAGGGCAAACCAATAACCAAAAAAGGAACCATCCGGTTCCTTTTATACTCTATTCCAGATATCCGGTTGGATTTCTAGGCACACCATTCTTCCTTATCTCAAAGTGAAGGTGGGGTCCTGTAGTCCTACCCGTCATACCAATCAATCCAATCTTCTGTCCTTTCGATACCCTTGAACCTTCCTTAACCAGAATCTTGCTGCAGTGCCCGTAGTATGTTACAAACTCATTATCATGGTCTATTTTTACCAGCTTACCGTATCCACCTTCATAGCCGGCGAAAATAACCTTCCCCCCATCGGCTGCATATATTGGGTCTCCTACATTTCCATCAATATCTATACCCTCGTGCATACGTCCCCATCTTCTGCCAAACCTTGAAGTTATCAATCCAGTCACCGGCCTTTCAAATGAACCGGTTCCCCATTTTGGAGGTACAAGCTTGGTCCCTACCTTTTCCTTCTGAGCTATTGGTTGTTTAAGCACTTTCTCGGTTAGCACATTTCTATCCACTTCCATCCCGTTAACCTTAACAATCTCTACATTGACAAGCTTTTGCCCATCAATGCCCCTGGAAATCACTATTCTCTGATTTCTATACCTACTGCTGTCATTCTCCCGGATAACATCAAACGGGATTTTTTCTTCAACAGTTTTAACTTCGGTAGTTTTGACCTTTATCAGCGGAACAGGTCTTTCAAGTTTTATCTCCTGTCCTTCTTTGATAACCTCAGTCAATCCGGGATTAAGCTCTGCAATCTGGTCTATTGTCATCCCGTTATTACGGGCAATGACCCACAGTGAGTCGCCTTTCTGAACCCGGTATACTTTGGGTTCCTTCTCACTTCTTGTCAACTGGCTTAAAGCTTCTTCAAATGATATTTCAGCAAACTCATTGATTGCCTTTTCCTCTATCCTTACATCATCAACAAATTCGACCTTTGTACCAGGGGTTTTCCTGAACGGCTCTTTAAGCTTCTCAAGCAGTTGTTCGGCAAGCTGTCTGCTGTCAACAACCACTATCTCTTTACCGTTTACGTTAACTGCATATCCTTTCTTTCTGTAAGCAACCTTGCTTATCAGGCTGGCCGCAACATTATTCAGGTCTATACTCTGAAACTTCCACATAATCATAGGCTTGAACACAGGCCTTGATTCAAAGCATACATCAAAACCTGTCTTTGCAGAAATCTGACTGCAGGCTGACTCAACGGCAGAGGAAAAATCCTGCTCGCTGTCTACAGCACCCAGATACTGCTCGTTCATATATACCTTGTACCTTACATCAAGGCTGAATACAAGGAATAGAACATTTAATACTATCAGCGATAAAATAACTGCAGCCTTATAGTTCACAGCTTTCAACCTGCCTTTTAACAGCCATGTAAAAGCTTTCGTAGAATTCAACCTGGCTTTAAGTTTGGCGCCGCTCAATAAACTGCTGAACCTTATATTTAAACCTTTTATATTAAAAACCTTATGGATATTTTCATACTCATTCTTTGGAACAAGCGCTGTTTCCCTGGTATTTTCCCGGAAAACACGTTTATTCTTATTTTCTCCGTCAGTGCTACTGCTTTTGTCCAAAATATCTGCTCCCCTCCAGAACTATGTATTACCTATTAATTTCCACACATTATTTTACTACTACTAGAAAAAAAATGCAAATATTTGAGCTCAGATGATTCTAACCATATAGTTTTCCCTTAATAAACCCGACTAAACCTGGCATATCTTTCCCAGGCAGTTAGCACAAAAATGGGACGGCAGTGAAGTCCCTGCGTCCCATTTATTAAGGAGATGGGCGGGCATGGAAACCCGCCCCTACTATTCTGAGGTAACAACAATCAGTGATGTTACAAACACTCCCCTGTCATTCCTGCCATAGGCAATTATCTGCTGTCCGGCCTCCAGGTCATTGATGCCCAATGTAGTTGACTTTACAATATCGTTGATTCTTGTCGTAGCGGTATTGACATATATCTGCGTCAGTTCGGAATCTGCATCCCCCGCAATGGTTATCAGTCCAAGGTTCAGGTTTATCATCTTAATTGTTCCTCTAAGTTCGAGAGGCTCAACTTTTTTCTTGGAGCTGACACCAACCACTACATTATTATCAAGGCTGAACTCTGCGCTGTATCCTAGCCTGAGGTCATAAATGCTTGATACTACATTGTCAACCTTTATAACTGCATCAGGTGTCATATCATACCTGGTGGTTTTGTCCCCGGATTTTATAGAAATCTCAGGGGCTTTTGATATCAGTATTTCATCAATTGTACCTTCTATGGTTTTTTTATCACTCTCAGCCTTAATTTCCTTGACCATTCTGTATCTCAGTGTAATGACGGCCCTGTCACCGGCCTTTATATCCTTGAGCTTGGAAAGTGAGCCGTTTCTGTATACAGTAACATTGGACATCACTTCATACTGTTTGGACTCTTCGTCAACCTCCACATTAAGGAACACCTTGTCATCTATGGTCAGACTTTCAACCACTCCTGTTATAATCCTGTCTTTGTCTTCTACTTCAAATTTCCCCACCTTATCGTTCGGAAGTATATAGGCGGTAACGAAATCTCCGACTTCCAGTCTGCTCAGGCTTGATACACTGCCATTGCGCACTACGTATACATATTCGTCAGCCTCATATTCCTCAACAAGTGAAGTGGTTTCAAATCCCTGTGATATCCCTACCGTGGCTTCAGGTTCTGTCTTTATACTTGCAACCGGACCGGTTACCGTCTTTGAAAAGGTCCTTGATGCTGCGTCTACTTCCAGGATTTCTTCTTCCCTGGTCTTGACGGTCACACTGAACCCTACTTCAAGCTTGTCAAAATCCGCTTCTTTATCGTCAATTTTGATAGGTGTGCTATCAAGCAGAGTATAGTTCTTGCTAGTCGAGTCATTCTTAACAACAAGCAGATTTGTCAGAGGGCTTACACCGCTTATTATCCCTGTAAACACATTCTGCTCTCCGGCAGGAAACTCATATCCTGCAGACTCCATTTTGTTACAAATCCGCAGCAGCATTACCGCCACCTGAGCTCTTGTAACAGCGTCATTGGGTCTGAACTCGCTTTCTGTAACCCCTCTCATTATCTCCTGGTTGTTCATGAATTCTACATACGGCTTAGCATGAAGAGGAATCTGCTGGGAATCTGTAAAAGGAAGTATAACAAAAGTTTTGTTTTTTACGTCCTTTTCTTTGCCCATAAGCTTGGTAAATATAACAGCAGCCTCATACCTCTTGGTATATGCCTTTGCATTATCACCCTTCAGGTAATCATCCAGCTCTGTTTCCAGCAAAACCTTCCTGCTTAAAAGAAATGCAATTTCTTTCTTTCCATATATATTATACGACGAGAGTGAATCTTTGTACGTCTCTTCTGCATCACTAACCTCCTGTTTGTTTTCCTCCCTGTCCACACCCAGAACCCTGGAAGCCAGTATCAGAGTGTCAAGCTTGGAAACCATCCTTTCAGGTTTGAAAGTTCCATCAGGATAACCAAGAATCATTTTCTTCTCTACCATCTGAGTAATTTCACTCTTTGCCCAATGGGTCTGAATGTCGTTGAGGTCAACCTCAGCGTAGGCTCCTGCCTGCATAAACATTGCTGCAAGCAATACTATCAGCGGCAGTATGTACCTTTTTATTCTCATTTTTCTCCTCCTTCTCCCTTTAATGTACCTATGTACACCTCTTTGGCTTTGTATTACGCTTGTCCGCTTCTCTTGTACTAAGAACTAACTGCTCCTGTGGAATTGGACTTTATATCAGTGTATTTGTTCCATCTACTATTCTACTATCCATTAAGCAATTGTTCAATACAAACAGATATTTTATCACCCACCATATTTATTAGGAAGCTTTTCATCCCTCCTTCAATATCCTCCAGTTACTGGCAGTTATGCTATTTATTTTATGTAGACACCCGAATACGCCTAATGTAAAATAACCTCGGTCGGTTAACATAACACATCGCGTGTGCTCCAGTTTTACAGCTTTTTTACAACGCAATGTCACTTGTTACTCTTATATTAAGGGATTTTTACATTTGATTTAATGCTATGGAGTTTTGTATTATGATGTCGTATTATGTTAACTAATAGAGTTTCTTGAAAGGAGGTGAAACATTTTTGCACATCGGTAAAGTTTCCAAAAGTCAGCCCAGCATGAAAAAAAGTAAAAATAAAAACATATCAAAAAATAAGGAGGATTCTTTCATGTCAAGCTCACGAAAATTACTATCTCTTGTAGTTGCTTTCGCACTGGTGTTCTCTCTTATGGCACCTGCACTCGCAGCTACTCCTGCAGATGTTGTTGGAACACCATATGAAGACTCTGTAGGAAAACTGAATGCACTTGGCATACTGGAAGGGTATCCCGATGGGACATTCAAGCCTGACCAGAATATCACAAGGGCAGAATTTGCCAAGATTGCATGCTACGTCATAGGCGTACAGGCAGCAGCTGACCTTTCAAAGGGGTCAACAAGATTTAAAGACGTAAAAGCAACCCACTGGGCATCCGGAGTTATCAATATAGCTTCCGAAAAGGGATTAATCAAAGGTTATCCGGATGGAACCTTCAAGCCCGAAGCAAATGTAAGCTATGCAGAAGCAATCACAATTCTCGTAAGGGCATTAGGTTTGGGCCCTGTAGTAGAAGGCAAGGGAACATGGCCAGCAAACTACCTTTCAAAAGCTTCAGAAACCGGCATTACAGATGACGTTTCAGGTCTTGTTGGAAACGAAAAGGCTATCAGAGGTACAATTGCTCAGTTAAGCATGAACGCTCTGACAGCTGAAAAGTGGGGAGAAAAGGAATATACAGCTGATGGCGTTGTATATGGTCCTCTGGGCAAATCGTTGATGGAAGAAAAGTACAAGGATTTCGTTTATAAGGATGCCAACAACAAGTATGTGCCAAAATCCTTTGAAGATGTAGAAGTTACAGGAACACAGTATGTTGGCGGACTTGGCGAAGGCCAGGTACAGCTCAAACTCTCCGAAATTGCAACAAAACTTAGTATTACAGCTCTCACTGATGTACCAAGACAGATAAGTGCTAATGAAATAGTTGTTGAAGTTGCTGATGGAATAGACACCCGTGACCTAGTAGGCAAGAAGGTCGACGTGTTCCTCGGCAAGGACAATGTAGTTGTTACCCTGAAGGTTAAATCATCAATGGCCAAGGAAGGCCATATGTCAGTAAAAGAGATTACCCTACCCAACGGAACACACAATGGTAAGATTGAACTTCTTGATGGAACCAAGTATAGTCTGTCCGCAAATGCTAAAGCATATGTGAACTTCAAGGATTATACCGGAGGCGATAATGCTGCAACATTGAATGCAATTGCTGCAGACGTAGGTTCAAGAGTTATGAAGGTATCAGCAGTACTCAACAGCGACGGACTGGTTTCAACACTTAATATCTCTGTAGCTGACAAGTTTAATATTACTGACCCCAGCACAGTTACAAACAATGCTAAATTTAATGCCAACCAGTTTATCGTCAAGGCAATTGAAAGCGACGCAGATGTAACAGCTCTGCACAGCGGTAATGTAATATTCAATCTTGACGACCTGACAGACAAGGATAAGACAACTGGAAACAAGACAACATTTGTTAAGAACGGCAGTATTGCTGACAGTGAAGACCTCAAGGTCGGCGATGTAGTAACCTATATCAAGGTATCGGATACAGTACACTATGTGTTAATTACCGACAACAAGATAACAGGTTCTGTATCCAGCATTCTGGTTGACTCCGACGCTGTAAACGGTGACGACAGATACAAGGTCGTAATGGGCGGAAACACCTTCACCATGACAGCAGACGGTATGGCTAGAATGACCAAGACCGGAGATATCAATGACAAGACTGCAGTTGACAGCACATTCATCGATTTCCTCGGCAAAGAAGTAACCTTGTCACTGAACTCCATCGGTCAGATAGTAATGATCAATGGAACAGTAACCGCCTCATCAGCTTCCGGCGAGTACGGAATACTGACAAAGGCTATCTGGGAGGGAACAACCCCTGATGCTAACGGCAAGCTTCCCAAGTATATGGAAGTAAGAACAGCTGCCGGCGAAAAGAGAGCTCTCGTAATAAAGGGCGACAAATATAAGACTGCAGCTGCAACAATACCTTCTTCCGCAGCAACTGAGTGGAATATTGTTGCCGGTTCAGACACCAACATGGTAGCAGGAACGCTTGTAAGATACAGTGTAGACGCTGACGGAATGGTTAACGCTGTAAACCTCGTGAAGATGCCTGCAACAGCAGTTACAGATGCAGCCAACAAGGTTTACTCCGCGCCTCTGGCAGCCGCTCCATTGGCAAACTTCAATAACTCGGCAGAAACAATTGCCATCGGCGGGACAACCTACTACTACAACTCAGATACAGTCATATTCAACAAGCATGCAGGCGTATTTGAGAGGATAGATGGATGGAGCACACTTATTACAGGAGATACTGACGGAACCAACGCAATAAACGGAACAGACATCTATGTAATATACGACAACGACACAAAGCTCATCAAGCACCTCATCATAGATATCGCTGATACTGAATACCTGAGTTCGGACAGCAAGTTTGGTATAGTTACAGGCCTGACATTTGCTGATAACAGCTCCGGTGAAACAGAATGGAAAATCAAGATATACAGAGAAGGTTCAGAAACAACCTACTCACTCGAAGACCTGTCCAAGAACGTATATGACAACACTGTGGCAGGATGGGTATACACTGTCAACATTGGTGACCTTGTAAGGTTCACTGTTAACGGCAGCGGCGAGTTCGTAGGCGGAGCAGATGATGCCGAAAGACTTGCAAACTTCCTGGTTGACAAGTCAAGAGTAGCTGATAATCTCAACAACGCATACAGCGACTGCACAATCAAGAGTGTAAATGCATCCGACAGAATGGTATACTTTGTAGACGGTGATTCAACAAGGGCAGTCAAAGTTACCTCCGACGTTAAGATTTACGACGTAAGCGGTGACACACCGGCAATGCTGGGTCTGAGTGACCTGCAGGCTGGAATGACAGTCATAGAGGTTGAACACGCAGATGCAACAGAAAACGGAATGTACAAGATGCTGGTTGTTGTAAAGAGATAACTATCGCTTAACACTAAGGAGGGTGCCTCAAGGTACCCTCCCCTTTATTTTAAAATTGCAGGTGTCAATTGCGGGTCAGAGATTACCACGTTGCTTCGCGCCTCGTAATGACACGGACCTTGTCATTGCGAGTGAAACGAAGCAATCTCAGACGTAAAAGAAAGACTTGCATATTTTATGAGCATTTACTCATTTTCTGTGGTATAATATATTTGAATTGATAAACACATATACATATGGAGGAATGACTTATGTTTAAAAGACTTCTTATGCTGTTCTCATCGGCAATCCTGCTGGTACTGGTCACAGGATTTATGTCCCTTGCTGAAGAGACTAAACCTGACACTATTGAGATGACTCTGGAAGAAGCAAAAAAATATGCGTCGGAGCACAATAAAACCCTTATTGACTTGAATGACCAGTGCACAGACCTGTTCGAAACCTATGATGACACCAGGCGCCGCACTGAGTCTACCCAGTACGGCAGCAGAGTAAACTTCTCATCAATGGATGAGTATGCGCTGTACAAGG